>CAPQQE010000045.1:2561-10044 GCA_948687865.1 uncultured Bacilli bacterium | reverse complement strand
TTTATGTTGATCCTGATGGGTTATTTTGGCAAGCCCATCCTAATTATGAAGATAAAGACACTGATTATGGATCACGTCCTAAGGTTCAAACAGGATATCCTCGTGTTATTGAGGCATATGATATTGATCATAAGAGTGGATATATGGGTATTATAGGTTTTGACAAACAACCAGATTTCGCGCCATATGTAGTTGATATACATGGAACATGGGAATTTCCAGATGGAAAAATTTTAGAATTTCCTGAACAGCCAGCAATGGGGGCAGATGGAGCCGATATTGGTATTTGGGTAAGACTATATTGTTTGTCTCATGCCGATGGTTCTGAATATTCTTTTAATGAATGGAGTGGATATGGAACCCCTATTACACTTAAATATTTACGTAAAGAAGGTAATTCAATAATTGTACTTGTTTCTACAACAGAGATGATGCATGGAGGCCAAGGTGGAGGAGCACTTTATAAATTTCAATGGGAAGATAATAAAGAAGGTAAGATAAAAGTACAAAAGAAATTAAAAGATGGAAATACTATTGTAAATGCAGACGCTAATAATAAATTTAATATAAATTTGTATAAAGGTGAAGGTTGTACTGGTGAAAAAATAAATACAGTAATGACAAACGATTATGGAATAGCAATGTTTGATGATGTCTTAGAACTCGGTAATTATTCAATTAATGAGACATTAACAAAAAGCCAACAATTAAATTGGCAAGCAAAAGATAGTTGCAAAAATGTAACTATTGATGCTACAGATGATAAAGATGAAACCGGGAGGTATTACATTGCAAGTACCGATTATACTAATATAAAGAAAAAGTATTGTGCAAATGTAAAGAAGGTAGACTCAGAGAATACTAATTGCACACTAAATGGTATAAAATTTGCACTTAAAAATAGTGCACATAATAGTATAGGCGAGTCTACAACAGGAAATAATGGAATAGCAACTTTTAGAGATTTAGACTATGGTACGTATTATTATGCAGAGACCTCATCAGATAAAACTTTATCTTCTTCATCTTGTGGAGGATCATATCACTATTATAATGATGATCCAACAGATAAGTCTTTAAATATAACTGAAATGACGAATTATGACAGTAAAACTGGAAAATATACAACATGTAATGCTACTGAAACTGCAAATATAAGAGATGATCATAAAGTATATTATTGTTTAAAAGTAAAAAAGGTTGATAAAGAAACAAAAGAACCATTAAAAGGAGCAACATTTGAAACTACAATAAATGGTTCAAAAGTAACAGCAACATCAGATGATAATGGAGTAGCAACATTTATGCTTGGATCTACAACTCAAAGTACGTTTGATGTAGTAGAAACAAAGGCTCCATCAGGATATGAACTACCAAGAAATTCATCAAAGAGTGTATCAGTAACTGCAATGGCAAAAGGTACAACTAAAAATCAAAGTACTGATGTAAATAGATGTGAAGCCAAAGCAGACGATTATATATATGAAGATAGTAAGTTATTAATAAATTTCTATAAAGTAACCGAAGAAGAAAGTAAAAGAGCAAACGGGGCAGAATTTAAAATTTCGTCAGATAACAAATACATAAAAGTAAAAGAAAATAAAGTACAAACAAAAGATGATAATGGAACAATAAAAAATTGTTATGTATATAGTGGTAAAGTAGATAATGAAACTGATGCATCTATACTAATTTCCGATACAAATGGAGAAGTATGTGTAAGTGCTTTACCAAAAGGAAAATATACAGCAATAGAGATAACACCAACAAAATATCATACATTTGGTTCAAATAATACAACTAGTCTTCAAACTAAGACAACTTTTGATGCTATAAGTAATTCTAATAAATTTATAAATTATCCAACATATTTTGAATTTACAAAATCAGTAACAGAATCGCCTTTACAAAATGGTAAATATAATAATATAGTAAATGAAGAATTAAAGAAAATAGAATTCAATGTGTTTAATTCAGATGGAGAAGTATTAAAATTTGTAGAAAGAATAGTTAATGGTAATAAGATATATTCATATGCAGCAAATGATATTGATAAAATAGATGGAGTAGAAGTAGGTTCATTATATTTAGATGATTTAAGAAAAATAAGAATAGAACATTTACCATGGGGAATATACAGTATAAAGGAGAAAAATACAAATACTTGTGATTCTTCACAAAATTATACAAATTGTATAGGATATTATTATCCAGATTATACACAAAATTCAACTCATCAATTTACAATAGAAAAATGTTCAAGTGAATATGCAACATCATGTAGTAGTAATAATATATCAATTCAGAATTTAAATAATGAACCAACTGAAATAACATTTACTAAGAAAGATTTCTATAACTATGAAGATGCATCTGATATAATAGATTTTGAAAATGATAAAGAGAGAAATGATTTTGATAGAATTGACTTTAAAATAAAGGACGAAAATGGGAAATATTTAACTCTAGAGGAAGTAGGAACAAGTGGAACATGCACATCAGATGATAGTTATAGAGAATATAGGTATGTGCAAGGTAAAGAAGGGGTAGAAGGAGGAAGCTTACTTCATACTTGTGGTGGTCACATAAAAATAACTAATTTATGTAGAGGAAAAACATATGTAGTAGAGGAAGTTAAAGTTCCAGATGATTCAGTATTTGTAAAACATGCAGCAACTCCAGAGATAAGTTATAAAGTGCCATGCACAAAAGGTGAAGTAAGTCATGAGAGTAGTACAAAAGTAATTAGTGATAAAGGAACAAGAGTAAGATTTGAAAAGAGAGATTCTAAATACAATTATTTAATACCAGATGAAAGTACTACATTTAAAGTATATAGATGTCCAAAAGTAGATGGAGTATATACAACTTGTAATCCATCTAGTTATGCAGATGATAATGAGAGAGAAAAAGCTGGTATGAAATTGATTAGATTTCAAGAAAGAGCGATAATAGAAGGTGACGAAGAGGATCCAAAGGATGCAGAAGGTCTATCAGGTGTAGAAGTATATAACGCTATTAGTGATAGTGATTTAAAATCTGGTAAGAAATATGTTACAGAATTACATCCATATCATGGAATATTAGTACTTAGATATTTACAATCAGGTTATAACTATGTTTTATTAGAAACAAAAGCACCATTAAATTATACATTACCAGAAGGGGCAAATGCACAAACTGCATTTACTGTTAGAAATGATACAGTTTCAGTAGAGGAAATTGATGTACCAAATAAACCAACGTCTTTATTAATAAAAAAATATTCCTCTGATGGTAAGCTTCTTCCATCGGCACAATTCAAAATTTATGAAGGAACAACATGTGATCCTAATTTGAGTGCCATGAATCAGCCAAAGAAGGTACTGAAATTAAAAACAATCAGAGATGGATTTTATGAAGCAAGACCACCTTATGATGACGATGAATATACAACAGTTCAAACATGTTCTGATAAAAATGGGACTTGCAATAAAATACCAACAAATAAAATTACAAAATTAACATATGAAGACACGATATTTAACGAAACTATAGATAATACAGATGTAGATTTAAATGCAAATGCTGGAAATGAAATTACAGGAGATGTAAAAAAGGTAGAACTGCAACAAGGGGAAGCTTTAATACAATATTTAGAATATAATCATTGTTATATAATAGAGGAGATAAAGGCTCCAGATGGATATAGTTTACCAAAAAATAAAGAAGATAGATTTACAATGGTAACTATAAAAGAATCAGAAAAACATATAGTAGATACAGGTAAGACATTAATTAATAAACCAACACCTTTTACATTCTATAAGTATGATGAATATAATAATTTACTTGATGGCGCAGAATTTAAATTACAAAAATTGAATGATGATAAGGTATATGAAGATATTACAGTAAGTGAAACCGAAGAAACAGGAATGTTATTTTATAAAGTAGATAATAATAGTAAAAATAAAACTATATCAACAAAAAATGGGAGTGCAACAGTATATTATTTAACACCTGGTCAATATAGAGTACTAGAAATAAAAGCAGCTCCAGGTAAAGAATTAAGCAAAAATTTAAATGTAGCAACATTTTTTGTAGATGATAATGGAAATACCTATGGTAATTCTATAATAACAAATAAAGCTACAACTGTGAAAAAGGAAATAATAAATGATTCAAGTGCAGAATTTATTGTAGGAATACAAACTGGTCAAAAAGTTATAAAATATGGAATAATATTAGCAATATTAGTGGCAATAATTACAGGTTTAATGTTACTAAAGAAAAAGTCTAAATAAGAGAATAAAATATTCTCTTATTTATAGATTGTTTTTACTACGAATTAGATGGTAGAGAGGAATTATGTATGAATAATAAAAATATATCCAAAAAAAATAATACTAGTGAGAAAATATATAGAGTAATATTTATAATTGCATTAATAATAGTTATAATACTATCTTTATTATTAGTAATTTCCAAATTTTTTGGTGATTTTGATAATATTAGTTTAAGAAAGAATAATAAAAATATTTTCTCTGTTACAGATTTGACAGTTAACAATATAAAATTTGGAAGTAATGAAAAAAAAATAAGAAAAGTTTTTGGCAAAGAAACTAAGAAAGAAGATAAAACAAGAGGAATATATAATTATAAAATACTTTATTATAATGGACTTAAACTTACTCTAAGAGAAAATTATAATGATTATATATTAGTAGAAGTGGAAATAACTAATGATAAATATAAAACTAGTAGAAATATAAAAATAAATGATAGTATTAAGAGTGTTATGAATAAATATAAGGTAGAAAACTCTAAAGGTACCTATATTTATGGAAATTATTCTATGGATTCATTAAATAGTAAAGAAATAACTGATAATATATATTTTGCGCTGAGAAATAAAAATGAAATAGTATATATAAATAAGGATTCATCTATTGATGAAAAATCTATTAATATTGCAAAATTAAATATATCTTATAAACACGGAAAAGTAACGAAAATTACATGGAGTTATGATTTTGAATAAAATTGATTAAACTAATCAATTTTTCTTTATTTATGTTGAGAAAAATTTAATATATTGATATAATTATTGTATAAGAATAGGTGAGTATTATGAGTAAAAAAAATATAATTTATATAAGTCTATTAGTAATAGGAGTATTAATAGGAAGCTTTTTTGTATATAATCTAGTTAGTTTAGCTGATACTGATTCAAATAAGATTGCTATAAAGCAGGCAACCATTACAAAAATAGATACAGGAGGTAATAGTTCTTCAAATGATGGACTTGATTATAGTAATGAATCTAATTATACAAAAATAGAAGGATATGTTGCTGGAGAAGATTCAAATCAAAAAAACAGGATTGTTAGATCGTTTGATAAAATAGTATATAATTTTAATTTTTCAATAGAAAGCAAAAATGGGTCAAATGATTATGAAGAAAGAAAAGTAACAATAAAAGTTACATTACCAGAGTCAATAACTAAATATATTGCTTTTGATGCGGACTCTACTTCAGGAAAATGTAATAATGGTTTAGATGAACCAAATGGAGTTTGTACATATACTTTTGATGGGATTGACTCATATGGTGATTTTGAAAAACAAATTACTCTATATGTACTAGGGGCACCTAATGGTACAACAATTAATCCTAAATTTGAAATACAGGAAAGTACTAATAAAGATTCAAATTATTTAGTAACTTTAGGAAATATTAAAGGAGATACATATAACTATAAATATGACAGAGAAAAAAATCAAAATTATAGTACTACACCTACAACTCAGGGATTCTTAAATTATATGCCTACTGTAGTATCTTCTAAAACAGGAAAATTAGAGTTTGAAATTGTAGGTCAAACAGGTGAAGGTCAAAAGGCAACTTATAATAATAAAATAGGTAGATATTTGACATATGTAATTGGTTTAAAATTAGTTGGCGATAATACAAATGGTGTTAAGGGTTATACAATGCCTGATGGAAGTGATATATAATTTAATTTAAATATGAATCAAAATTCAATAGTAAAAACATTAACAATAACAAATGATTGGATTAGATTATATGGATCAAATAATGTTAATCAAATAGAACCAGTTTTAGTAAATATGCCATATAGTGATAGTAGTGCTAGTTCAAATAAAAAAATAAAAGCGCCAGGTACTATAACATTACTAAATAATGAAGCAAAGATAAGTAATTATGCTGTTACATATCAAACAGTAAAAACAAATGCAGATGGTAGTGCAGTAAATAATAAAGATCACTTTATAGGAACATATGCCATATCAGTATTTTCAGAACGTAGTAATGAGGATTTAAAAAATGATATAACAACAACTATGAGTATATCTGGTAATGCAAAAGATACTAGTGGCATAAATATGCAAATAAATAATGCTACTGCTAGTTTAGTTAATAAATATTATGAAAATATAGATTATTCATTAACTGGTTCATTTTATAATGAGTCTGGTAATAAATTATCAAGTGATTTAAATGGTAAAGGCTCTACATCAAAAGGTACAAAGTTAATATACAAAACTATATTTAATTACAAAAAAACATTATCTAATGAAGGGTTAAAAGAAATAATAAAAATAGACCCTAATGCATATAGGGTAGTTCCATTAAATGATAAAGATATAAATATAACTGTTAATTCAAATAATGGTTCTAAGTTATCACAAAATGATTTTGAAGTTAAATTTGTTAGTGGAGATTATAATAATACAAACTATACTATAAATTCTAAATTTGATAGAATATCTAGTGAGGATTTAAGTCTAGTTAAGAATTCTTGTCAAATGGTTTCAAAAAATTTAAATACTTATTCAAATGATCAAATAATGAATCTATATGGTGGACCTTGTATTACTGGAAAAAATGAACAACAATTTGAAAAGATAAGTTCCGCTAAAAATAATGATTCTGAGATTCCTATTACAAAAATAATAATTCAAACAAAAAAGGGTGTAGTATTACCTGATTCTGCAGTAGTAACAGTAGAAATTGGTATAAGAGTTAGAAATGTAAGTGATTTAACAAATACATATCAAATTACATCAATCGCAACTTCATCAGATTATGATAAGAATATTACATATTATGCACCAAGAGTTACTAATGATGAAAATAGTATTACAAACCCTAATAACTATAGAAAAACTATATATCAGGGTAATAATGTTTCAAGTGTAGATACAGATAGTACTTGGGGAGACAGTTTAAAAATAGTTAATTTTACATCAAGAGAGGTAATAACAGTAACAAATAAAAATACAGATGGTACAGTTAAAACTAATTATAATTCAAATAAGGGAGAAACCATAAACTACAATATTAAAACAATAATAGATGATAATAATCAAGTGGTAGGAGCAGATGATGTATGGTGGATAAATAGTTTAAAGGTTTATGTTACTTTACCATATGAATTAATTTATGTAGAGGATAAAAATTTAATGAAACCTGAAG
>CAPQQE010000045.1:0-2551 GCA_948687865.1 uncultured Bacilli bacterium | reverse complement strand
CCATACATAAAACCAAATCAACAAATAAAAGATATCAATTTTAAAGCTATAGTTAATCCAACATTAAAAGGAAATGGTATTCCAATAAGCGTAACAAGCAAGGTTTACGCTGTTAATGTTAATGGTGAAACTGATACAAGTTATTTTGGGGATTTAATAGGAAATTTCACAATATATGCTACAGGAATAGAAAATGTTATATTAACACAAAAAACTGGTGAAGAAGGTTCAGTCGTTGAGAAGAATTCACAGTTTAGTTATTTATTAAGTGCTTATAATAATACATTAAATGATATAACAGATTATAGTATTGTTGATATATTACCAGTTAATAATGATAAGAATGGATCTAAATTTAATGGTAGTTATAAAGTTAATGTAAATTTACCATCAGAATTAGGTAGTGCAAAGGTTTACTGTTCAACACAAAATTATTCAAAATTAACTAATGAGGTATTTAATAATAATAATAATGAATTTAAAGAATGTAATATATTAGATGAATATGTAAATGCAACTGCAATTAAAATAACTAATATATCTATTAATAAAGATCAAATTACTAATGATATTAAAATAAATATCAAACCTGAGTCTAACGATTATTCGGATAAATATATTAACTCATTTGTAGGAGCTAGTAAGACTTATTCGCAAAATGAATCAAATAAGATAGATGTAAGAGTTATTTCAAGAAATATATCAGGTAGAGTATTTATTGATAATAATGAGGACGGTATAGAGAATACAGGAGATAATTATTTAAAAGATATCCCAGTAACACTATACAAGTTAGATTCGCAAAACAATTTAAAAAAGATTGATGATACAATAACAAATAAAGATGGATATTATAAATTTAGTAACTTAGAAATAGGTAGATATAAAATAAGGGCTAATTATGATAAAGATAATTATGATTTAACTTTAAGATATCAATCAGAAGATAGATCTATAGACTCAGATGCATATAAGATAGAAGAGGGAATAGCAGAAATAAGTAATTATAGAAATCCTGATGAATCAGAGGGCATTAAGGTTACTAGAGATATAGAAACTGTATCAAATATGAATATAGGATTAATTAGGACAAAAACATTTGGTTTTAATATAGAAAAATATATTACAAAGTCAGATTTAACATATAATGGGTATACCGTATCAAAATCATATCCAAATTTAAAGTTAGTTAAAGAAGATTTTAAAAATACAAATATGGCAAAAGTAAAGGTATACTATGGCATAAAAATAGAAAATAATTCTAATACATCTGGGTACGTTAAATTAATAAATGAAAGTATCCCAGAAGGTTCTACATTTGACCCATCAGATCCTATTAATCAAGGTTGGATAAACAATAATGGTATACTTCAAAATGTTTCGCTTCAAGATGATATAATAAATCCTGGAGAATCAAGATATGTTACTATAGCATTAAATATACCACCTCAAAATCAAGGGAAATCATATATAAATAGAGTAGGTATTGAAATAGAGCGTTATAATAAAGAGGAAATCGTAGAGGATATAAATATTAATTCTAATAGATATAAAGTTGGAGAAGCCGTTAATTATGCTGGAGTTAGTTTTCATGTTATAAAAACTGAAAGTATAAATGAAAATGAGCAAATATTGACATTACTTGCAGATTCAAGTAGCAAAAATATAAAAATGGGACATACTAAAAATAAGGATTCTATATATAAGTGGAGTGATTCATTAATAAATAAATATATAAATAATGATTATCTAAATACAAATTCATTAAATACCCCAATATTAATTGATAATAGTGTATGTGATGATGCATCTGGTATGCCTATTGCTTCTTATGGTGGAACATTAAAAAATATGGGAACTTGTCAATCTAATATATATAATACATATAAAATTAGATTATTAACAGAAGATGAATATAAAGGTTTAGCAAACGAAACTAATAAAACTTGGTTATATGGTAATAACGATTTTTGGCTTATGAACTCAGTATTTGTTCCACAAACTGTAGATGCATATGGTAAAGTTACTAATGATTCTTCTAATTTAGCAAAATATGTAGACAAAAATAATGCTACTATATCTAATGCTTCTTCAAGTTTAGAAAAAGAAATAAGAGCAGTTGGTGATAAAAATGAAATTATTATTACATATGTGTTGTGCGCCTTGTTCTGTTATGTGTGTTGAAAAATTAAGAGAAAATAATATAGATATAACAGGATTTTGGTATAATCCAAATATTCATCCATACATGGAATATAGAGAAAGAAGAAATTCAATCGAAGAATATGCGAAAAATGTTAATTTAGACGTTATATATAAAGATGAATATGGAATTAGAAAATTTACTTATTGTTACATATCTAGGTTGGAGGCAACTGTAAAATATGCAAAAGAAAATGGATTTGATGCATTTTGCACAACACTATTAATAAGTCCATATCAAAAACATGATAAAATAATAGAGGTAGCAAAATCCTTAGCAAGTAAATATAATATAGAATTTTATTATTATGATTTTAGGCCTTATTTTAAAGAAGGACAAAACAAGGCA
>CAPQQE010000044.1:6889-10145 GCA_948687865.1 uncultured Bacilli bacterium | reverse complement strand
AGAAATTTAACTAAAAAAGGTAATTATTCATTAAATCAAACTGCTAAAAAAGCTGGTGTTAAAAATTTTGATAAATTTCATAATGCTGGATATAAAGGTCTATACAATGGTGAAACTGCAGATGATATAGAAAAAAGAAAAGGTTTAAGATATAGAGAAGATATTTTGGATAATATGGGAAGTGAAGAGTTAGCAGCTAATCTTTTTCGTATTACTCAGACTGAATCAAAACTAAAAAGAGAAAATATTTCTAGTGAAAAAGGTGCTAATCAAACTCATTATAATATTGGAAAGAATATTAGAGAAGTTATTGCTAAAAATGGTGGAACTATGTCAGAAAAATTACCAACGTCTAAAAAATCATTAAAAGAATTAGAAAAAGAAAGTAAAAATAAATTAGTAGGTAATATTAAGAATAAATAAAAAGGAGGAAAATTATGTCTAAATGGGGAGATGAAGAGCAAGAAACAGTAGACGAATTAAAAAAGATTAATTTTAATGGAAGAGTACTTAATTTGGCTGTAGGCGATGGTAGGTTTAATGAATATATTTTAAAAACATCGGATCATGTAATAGCTATTGATATTAATAAAGAAGATTTAAGTAAATTAGTAAGAAATTGTCCGAAGCAGTTAAAAGAAAAATTGGAAATAAAATGTATTGATATAACGAAAAAATTACCATTTGAAGATAACACATTTGATGGGGTATTTTGCACAGGAACATTGCATTTGTTCGATTTGAAAACAATAAATAGTGTATTAGATGAAGTTGAAAGAATACTGAAAAATAATATTTGATTTTGCTACAGATATTACAAGAATAGATAAAGATGGTAAAAAAGTAACTTTCTATGGAGAAGGAAATTATTCCTTGGAAGAAGGAATTAAAATATTTTATGATAAATTAAAACATTTTAAAATTGAAATAAAACAAGGACAATTTAAAGACGAAGATTTGGAAAAAGAAGCAGGGTATGCATTTATTGAAGGTAACTTTTTAATAGTAAGTGGAAATGTGAAAAAATAATAACTTAGTATAATTAAAAAATAAAATTTGTGACTTTTATTAGTCCACAAGTAAAAAGTACACTATTAACCAAGTCCAAATTAGTCACTCTGGACGAATTTTGGGACGAATAAGGGGCTGATAGTAGTCGTAATAAGGAGGCAATATGTTTAAATTAGTATCAAAATATAAACCAAGTGGAGACCAACCAAAAGCAATAGATGAACTTGTTAAAGGAATAAAAGAATGCAAGAAACACCAGGTTTTACTAGGCGCAACAGGAACAGGTAAAACTTTTACAATTGCAAATGTAATTGCTAAAGTAAATAAACCTACTTTAGTTTTAGCACATAATAAAACACTCGCAGGACAACTTTATTCAGAATTTAAAGAATTATTTCCAGAAAATAGAGTTGAATATTTTGTCTCTTATTATGATTACTATCAACCAGAAGCATATGTGCCTTCAAGTGATACATTTATAGAAAAAGATGCATCCATTAATGATGAAATAGATGAACTTAGACATAGTGCGACATCTGCTCTTATATCAAGAGATGATGTGATAGTAGTTGCTTCAGTATCGTGTATATATGGTTTAGGTGAAAAAGAAGAATATGAAAATAAGATTTTATCACTAAAAGTTGGGGATATAATTGATAGGGATCAAATTCTTGAAAAATTAGTAGAAATGTTATATGAAAGAAATAATATGGATTTAGTGCGTGGTACTTTTAGAACTAAAGGAGATACTATAGAAATAGTTCCAGCATATTCAAGAACTACTGCATATAGAATTGATTTATTTGGTGATGAAGTAGAAAAATTAATAGAATTTGATACAACAACAGGCACTATAATAAATCAAAAACAAACTATTACAGTATTTGCTGCTTCACACTTTGTAACTAGTGAAGAAAAACTAAAATTATCAGTTAAGAATATAAGGGAAGAGTTAAAAGATAGACTTGCATACTTCAAGGCTAATAATAAACTTTTAGAATTTCAAAGATTAGAACTAATTATGATCTAGAAATGATGGAAGAAACAGGTTTTTGTAAGGGAATAGAAAATTATAGCAGACATCTTGCATTTAAAAAGGAAGGTGAAACACCAACAACATTATTAGATTTCTTTCCTAAAGACTTTTTACTTGTAGTTGATGAATCACATGTAACGCTTCCACAAGTTCGCGCTATGTATAATGGAGATAGAATGAGAAAAAGTACACTGGTTGAATATGGTTTTAGACTTCCTAGTGCACTTGATAATAGACCACTTAAATTTGATGAGTTTGAAAGTAAAATAAATGAAGTAATATATGTATCTGCAACTCCAGGAGATTATGAGCTTGAAAAAACAAATGGGGAAATAGTAGAACAAATAATAAGACCAACAGGATTACTTGATCCAACTATTGAAGTTAAACCATCATTAAATCAAGTTGATGACTTAATAGAACAAATAAATATCCAAAATTCTAAAAATGAAAGAACTTTAGTTACAACTCTAACAGTTAGAATGAGTGAAGAATTAACAAATTACTTAAAAAGTGCTGATATAAAAGTTGCATATCTTCATAATGAAATTAAAACTTTAGAAAGAATGGAAATAGTTAGAGATTTAAGATTAGGAAAGTATGATGTTGTAGTTGGAGTAAATTTACTTAGAGAAGGTATAGACATACCAGAAGTTTCATTAATCGCAATATTAGATGCGGATAAGCAAGGTTTCCTTAGAAGTGAGAGAAGTCTAATACAAACAATAGGAAGAGCAGCTCGTAACTCAAATGGTAGGGTTATAATGTATGCGGATAGTATTAGTGATGCTATGAAAAAAGCAATAGAAGAAACAGAAAGAAGAAGAAATATTCAAAGTGAATTTAATATTACACATAATATTATTCCAACTACTATTAAAAAAGATATAGCGGATTTAATTAGAAATAAAGATGAAAGTAAAAATGAAAGTATAAGTAAAGCATATAATAAAAAAGATAAAATGAAGATAATGGAGAAAATAGAAAAAGAAATGATGAAAGCTGCGAAAGAGTTAGATTTTGAACGTGCAACTGAACTTAGAAATATATTGTTTGAAATGAAAATGGAGGATTAAAAAACTTGGATATAACTAAATATCCAGGTTTTTTCTTAGAGTTTTCTTTTCATTCAATATATTATTTAATTCACTTATTATTTCTTGATTAGAATTTATTATTATATGTGGTTCTATATTTGAATTAAATTTA
>CAPQQE010000044.1:5062-6879 GCA_948687865.1 uncultured Bacilli bacterium | reverse complement strand
ACAAGATTTAATACTGGTATGGAATTAAATTTACTAAATAATTCATTTATTTTATCTATATCTCCATTTCCATCAACATAATATAAATTTATATAATTATCTTTTTTTTCGAGTTTATCTACATAGTTAAATACTTCTCTTTCTTTTGAAAATTTAGAATCATATGTTAATGCACCTCCACCAATTATATTTTTATAATAAATATTACCTAAGAATTGATGTCCTAAAATTATATTTCTAAAATTTAAATTATTAAGTATATTTCTTAAAAAATATAGAAATATTTCTCTATTTTCAGTGTCATCACAAAAACTTATCATTATTACTTGATCATTTTCTTCTTCTGCTATTTCATCAAGTTTATTTATAATTTTCATAAATTGATCACCATCAATATTTTCTAGTGTATTATAAACACTAGTTACAAATAATAGTATTCTCATTATTAATCACCTACAATATATTATTCAAAATATATTTTTAGGCTAATATTTATTTAAAAATTTATATGTTCGATTGCATTATTCTTAGATAATTTGATATAATAACCACTAGCAAGGGAAGTGTTTATTGTGGATAAGATAATAATAAGAGGTGCTAGAGAAAATAATTTAAAGAATATAGATATAGATTTACCAAAAAATAAACTTATAGTAATGACAGGTGTATCAGGATCAGGTAAATCATCACTAGCATTTGATACAATATATGCCGAAGGACAAAGAAGATATGTAGAGAGTTTAAGTAGTTATGCAAGACAATTTTTAGGTGGATCAGATAAGCCAGATGTAGATTTAATAGAGGGATTATCTCCCGCTATAAGTATAGACCAAAAAACAACAAATAGAAATCCAAGATCTACTGTTGGAACAGTAACAGAAATTTATGATTATTTAAGATTATTGTTTTCTAGAATCGGAATTCCATATTGTCCAGTACATCATATTCCAATAACAAGAAAATCCATCGAAGAGATGACAAATCAGGTATTAGAACTTGAAGAAGGAACTAAAATTATGATATTAAGCCCAATTATAGAGGGAGAAAAGGGAACTCATTTAGATACATTTAAAAATCTTATAAAAGATGGATATTCAAGGGTAAGAGTTAATAATGAAATTTATGATTTAAGTGACGAGATAAAGTTAGAAAAAAATAAAAGAAGCAATATTGATGTAGTTATAGATAGATTAATAATAAAAGATGAAATTAGAAGTAGACTTTATGAGTCACTTGAAACTGCTACTAAATTATCAGGTGGAAAAGTAATAATAGATGTTATATCAGGTAGTGAAATTATACTTAGTGAAAATTTTTCATGTCCACATTGTAATTATTCATTAAAAGAATTAGAACCAAGAATATTTTCATTTAATGCACCTTATGGTGCTTGTGACAACTGTAAAGGCCTTGGATTTAAACAAAAAATAGATGAAGATTTATTAATTCCAGATAAAACTAAGTCAATAAATGAAAATGCAATTGTGCCTCTAAAGAACATGGAAGATACGAATATTTATATTCAAAAATTAGAAATAGTTTGTAACAAATATGGTATTGATATGACAAAACCTATTGAAAAATTAACAAAAAAAGAACTAGATATAATACTATATGGAACAGGAGAAGAATTAGAATTTAAATTTGAATCAAAAAGTGGCAATATATATAATAAAGTAGAACCATATGAAGGAATAATAAATAATTTTGAGAGAAGATATAGGGAAACAAATTCATCGTTTATACGTTCTTGGCTTGAAGGTTTTATGGTAGAACAAGAATGCACTAAATGTCATGGCGCTAGACTATCAGAAAGT
>CAPQQE010000044.1:1360-5052 GCA_948687865.1 uncultured Bacilli bacterium | reverse complement strand
ATATTTATAAATGGTAAAAGTATTTATGATGTATGTAATTTAAGTATTAAAAAATTATTTGAATTTATGGAAAAATTAAAGTTAACAAAAGAACAAGCAAAAATATCAGAAATAGTATTAAAGGATATAAAAGATAGATTATTATTTTTAAATAATGTAGGACTTGAATATTTAACATTAAATAGAAGTGCGGCAACTTTATCGGGTGGTGAAAGTCAAAGAATACGTTTAGCCACTCAAATTGGTTCAAGATTAACAGGAATACTATATGTACTTGATGAACCATCAATAGGACTTCATCAAAGGGATAATCAAAGATTAATTAATTCTATGCTTGAAATGAGAGATTTAGGGAATACATTAATAGTTGTAGAACATGATCATGATACTATGAGACAAGCAGATTATTTAGTTGATATTGGACCATTACAAGGTGTAAGTGGTGGATATGTAGTTGCTAGTGGAACACCAGAAGAAGTGATGAAAAATAATGAGAGTTTAACAGGAAAATACTTATCGGGTAAAGAAAAAATTGAAGTTCCAAGTAAGAGAAGAAAAGGAAATGGTTTATATTTAGAAGTAAAAGGTGCTAAAGAAAATAATTTAAAAAATATTAATGTTAAATTTCCACTAGGTAAATTTATTTGTGTAACAGGTGTATCAGGATCAGGGAAGAGTACTTTAGTAAATTCAATATTATCTAAAGTTATTAGAAATAATTTATATAAAACAAAAGAAAAACCAGGAAAACATAAAGAAGTAAAGGGTATAGAAAACTTAGATAAATTAGTTTGTATTTCACAAGATCCAATAGGAAAAACTCCAAGAAGTAATCCTGCTACTTATACAAGTGTGTTTGATGATATAAGAGATGTATTTACAAATGTGAAAGAGGCAAAAATAAGAGGTTATGATAAGGGGAGATTTTCATTTAATGTAAAAGGTGGAAGATGTGAAGCATGTTTTGGTGATGGCGTAAAAAAAATAGAGATGCATTTTTTACCTGATGTATATGTTCCTTGTGAAGTTTGTCATGGAACTAGGTATAATAGTGAAACACTTCAAATAAAATATAAAGGGAAGAATATAAATGATGTACTTAATATGACTATAGATGAAGCATATGAGTTTTTTATAAATATTCCAAAAGTAAAATCAAAATTAGAAGTACTACTTGATGTTGGACTTGGATATATGAAATTAGGTCAAAGTGCACCAACATTATCAGGTGGCGAAGCTTCAAGAGTAAAACTTGCAAAAGAATTACAAAAAAGACCAACTGGTAAAAGTTTATTTATATTAGATGAACCAACGACAGGATTACATACTCATGATGTAAAAAAATTATTACATATATTAAATAGAATAGTAGATAATGGAGATACTATTATTATAATTGAACATAATTTAGATGTAATAGCACAAGCAGATTATATAATAGATTTAGGTCCCGAAGGTGGAGATATGGGTGGAGATTTAATATTTACTGGAACACCAGAGAAGATTGTACAAGATTCATCAAGTTATACGGGGAAATTTTTAAAAGATGTTTTATAAAATATCTTTTTATTTTACTGTATTCGTGATATAATTTTAAAGAAAAAGGATATGATGTTATGAAAATTGTAGTTAAAGATAAAAATGAATCAAGAATTAATAGATTTCTAGATTCAATATTATATATATTAGGATATATACTGGTTTTATTTATAGTAGATGCATTATTTAATTCATTTGATGTGGATAATTTTTGGTATGAAATTTTAGTTGTACTCATAATATATATATTAAATAAAACAATAAAACCTGTAATAGTAAGAATAACTATTCCAATAACAGCTATAACATTTGGTTTATTTTATCCTTTTATAAATTTATTTATATTAAAAGTAGTGGATCTAATACTAGGTGATCATTTTAATATATATGGATTTTTCAGTAGTTTATTAATTAGTGTATGTATTAGTATAATGAATTTTCTTGTTGAAGAATTAATAGTAAAGCCAATAATAAGAAGGTGTAATAATGAATAGGGTAGCTTTTACGCTATTTAATTTAAATATATATTATTATTCACTTTGTATATTATTTGGTGTAATAGTAGCATATATACTAATAAAATTAGAAGCAAAGAGACATAAAATATCCAGCGAATTGATATCAGATCTAATATTCTATACTCTTATAATAGGGATAATAGGCGCAAGAATTTACTATGTATTATTTAATTTAGATTACTATTTAGTAAATCCATCAGAGATATTAAAAATATATAATGGGGGACTTGCTATTCATGGTGGAGTATTATTTGGACTAGTATTTGTGTATTTTTATACAAGAAAGAAAAATATAAACTTTATAAAAATTTTAGATATATGTGCGCCAGCACTTATAATAGCTCAAGCAATAGGTAGATGGGGGAATTTTTTTAATAGTGAAGCGCATGGAATAGTGACAGATATAGAGACTTTAAAAAATATGCATATACCAAAGTTTATTATAAATGGAATGTATATAGATAATAATTACTATTATCCAACATTTTTATTTGAAAGTATTTGGTGTTTGGTAGGATTTATTATAATAATGATACTTAGAAGAAGAAAAAATATAAAATTGGGATGTCAATCTGGGTTTTATTTTATATGGTATGGAATAGGGAGATTCTTTATAGAGTCAATTAGGACAGATAGTTTAATGATATTTAATTTAAAGATGGCACAGATAATATCTGTTTTAGGTATTATATTTGGAATAATTATTATAGTTATTTTTAGAAATAAAACATATTATAATGTGGAGGAATAGGTAATGATATATGATACTATTATAGTAGGAGCAGGTCCATCAGGATTAAGCGCTTCTATATACTTAAAAAATGCGAATAAAAAAGTCCTAGTATTAGAAAAAAATGTTCCTGGTGGGAAAATATTAAAGGCAAATAAAATAACAAACTATTTAGGTTTCAATGAAGAAGATCCTAGTGATCTAGCATATAAAATGTATGATCAAACAGTTAAATTAGATGTAGAATTAAAAATAGAATCAGTTTTAGATATAAATATAGATGATAATATAAAAATAGTAACTACAAATAAGGATAAATACAGGGCGAAAAGCATAATAATAGCATGCGGTAGAATAGAGAAGAATCTTGGTATAAAGGGTGAAAATAGTAAAAATGTTAGTTACTGTGCTAAATGTGATGGTTCATTATATAAAGATAAAGTAGTAGCATTAATTGGAAATAATTCTGAAGCTATAAGTGATGCTTTATATCTAAGTAATATAGTAAAAAAGTTAATATATATTAATTATTCTGATAATGAAGTTACATTCAATAATGAAAATATATGCGTAATTAATAATAAGAAAATTAATGAAATAATTAGCATAAATGATGTGGCAAATACTATAGTTCTATCAAATAATGAAAAATATAAAATAGATGGAATTTTTTTAGAAACTGGATATACACCTAATATTGATTTCATAAAATCTCTTAATATAAAAACAGAGAGTAACTATATAGTAGTTGATGAAAATATGAAAACTAATATAGATGGAATATATGCGGTAGGAGATATTATTAAAAAAGATATATATCAAATTATAACATCAGCAGCAGAAGGTACAAAAGCAGCATTATCAATAATAAAAGAAATAAAGTAAGGAGTAAAATTATGACATTT
>CAPQQE010000044.1:0-1350 GCA_948687865.1 uncultured Bacilli bacterium | reverse complement strand
GAAAAATAAAGAAAGAAATATCCTCTCTTGAATGTTCTAAATTAGAATATATATCAGAACTATCGGGAATACTTAGAACAAATGCAGATATAAAATTATATTGTATTAGAGTTCAAACAGAAAATATAAATGTAGCAAATAGAATATTTAGAATAGTTAAGAATATTTATAATGTAACATCTAATATAACAATTAAGAAAAATTACAATTTTAAGAAAAATGAACTTTATATTATAGAAATAAAAAAGGATGTACTAACTATAATAAAAGATTTAGGACTATTAGATAATAAAGGTTTTGAATTATTAAAGATTCCAATGGAATATATAGTATCTGATGATGAGTTAAAAAGGGCATTTATAAGAGGATGCTTCTTAATATGTGGTAGTGTTAATGATCCAAAAACTTCAAGATATCATTTAGAATTCTTAATTGAAGATTTATCATTGGCAGAATTTTTAAATAACATATTAAATGAATATGATTTAAATTCAAAAATACACAGAAGAAAAAAGGGATATATGGTATATATAAAGGAATCAGAAAAGATAAGTGAATTACTTACAATGATGAAGGCATATGATGAAGTACTGTATTATGAAGATATAAGAATATATAGAGAAAAAATAAATATGAATAACAGAATTAATAATTGTGAGCAAGCTAACATAGAAAAAAGTATGAAGTCTGCTAAAACTCAAGTAGATGAAATAAATTATTTAAAAGAAATAGATGCGTATGACTTATTAGATGATAAAGTAAAACAAGTAGCGGAATACAGACTTAAGTATCCTGAAAGTTCATTAATAGAATTAAGTGAAATTATATCTATAGAGACAGGTAATAAAGTTACTAAGTCATGCATTAATCATAGACTTAGAAAAATAAAAGAGTTAGTAAGCAAGGCGAAAGATATTGGGTAAATATACTCAATATTTTTAATTTTATAGTGGAATTATTTATTATACAGAGAATATAAATATAGGTGATAAAAATGAATTACTATGAAAATATAAAAACGGAATTAATAAATAATGAAGTCTATAAAAAGGTAAAAGACTATAGTAAAAATAGAAAAGACTTAGAAACTTATTATAATGTTGGTAAGTTATTATCAGATGCAGGTAAACACTATGGAGAAGGAATAATAAAAGAATACTCAAGAAGATTAACATCTGAATTAGGTAAGGGATATACTACAACTAATTTAAAACTAATGCGACAGTTCTTTTACTATTCAAAAAGTCACACAGTGTGTGACCTTTTGACATGGTCACATTATAGGACTCTATTAACATTGAAAAATAGTAATGAGATAGATTATCTAATATCGATATGCATAGCACAATT
>CAPQQE010000043.1 GCA_948687865.1 uncultured Bacilli bacterium | reverse complement strand
CTTCAAATGTATTTTCTATCTAAAAAAATTGCTGATGATAAAAATATAGATTTAACAATGCCAGAGTATGACCCAAGACTTGTTAAAAAAATGTATAATTTTAAAGGAGAAATGTAGTATGAAAAACTTAACTTATGTAACAGGAAATTATGGTAAATATATTTCTGTTAAAGAAAAATTTGATAATGTTGGGATGAATATTACTTATTTTAAGTGTGATTTAAATGAACCTGATGTAAATGATATTGAATTTATATCAAAAGAAAAAGCTAGACAAGCATTTGAAATTTTAGGACATCCAGTTTTTGTAGCTGATTCAGGTTTTTATATTGATAATTATCCTGATAATCCAGGATTTCCTGGGGCATTTGTAAAAAGAAGTGGAATCGCCAGTGATATTGATAATCTTCTTGAAGTTATGAAAAATGTAGAAAATAGATCCTGCAAATTTGTTGATTGTTTAACTTTTTATGATGGTAAAGATTTTCAAACTTTCTATGGAATAAGTAAAGGAACATTAGCGTATTCTAAACGCGGAGATTTAATAAAAAAAGCAAAATCTAATTTGTGGTATGTTTTTATTCCAAATAATAATACAAAAACCTTGGCAGAAATGAATGATGACGAAAGAAATAATAAAAACGATGGACATACATCAGCAACAGAAATATTTATAGAGTGGTACAAAAATAATTATTTAGGTGCAAAATGCTTGGTAAAAGATATGTAAGTTAGTTAGAATAATTATAAATATCAGTTCAAAATAGAATTGATATTTTATTATATAAAAGGTAATATGAAATAATTAAATAGTCAATATTGTTAAAAAAACTAAAAGTGTGCTATACTAAATATAATAAAGTTATATATAATTAACTAAATAAAAGAGGTATTACATGAAAAGAATTTTACAAATTAGTTTAGATAATTTATTAACATCAATATTGCCAATAATAATGTGTATATTATTGGGATTTACTATTACAAAGGAAATTTCTAATGTTTTTTCTCTTACATATCCATTACAATTTTTATATATGATATTTATAAGTTTGTTTGCTGTAGGACCAAATATAACATCAAAAAAATTAAATAAAGAATATATAATTTATTCTAATATGATTTTTGGTGTTCTTTTTGTTGGTATATTGACTTTAATATTATCATTAAATGCTGATATTTATATTAATATAATGAACATGGATAAGGATATATATCTTAACTTTTGTATTTATTCTATGTTTTTAATGTATTTAAATTTCATTATGCAATTAATTGTTCAAAAACTATATTATGAAAATAAAAATAAAGAAGCAAATAAGATAAACTTAATATTTAATTTAAGCAATTTTATTCTAATAATCCTTTTAACTAGTATATTAAAAGATTACTTAGCGATAATAATTACTCTAACTATAGATTTTATAATTGTATTCGTGTTATTAGTTAAAAATTTTAGGAGAACTAAATTTTGTTTACTACTTAGAGATAATATTAAATATACGTCATTTAGTATATTAAAAAATATAGGTATGTTTTTAATTTATGCAATAGGATTCGGTAATAGTTTTTCATATGGTGAAAAATATGCTACAGCAATAAATTTTGAAAGCCTGACAACAGACACACAATGGGATATGTTAGATTCTGTTGGTACTGCCTCTAAAATAGATTTAGCGAAGAATAAATTTAATTATATAGAGTCTTTAAAAAATGCCTATAAATTATTATTTATTTTAATAGGAACTACTTTATTAATGAATATAACTCTTTATTGGTATTATAAACCAGACATAAAAGTTTTATTTATAATATTATTAATTCAAATAATTGATATGTTAGTTGATCCATTAAAAACTCTTAGATGGAGCTACCTCCAAATAAATGATAATAATAAAAAACATAATATATTTTATGCTTTATCACGAGTAATTAGATTATTATGTTCATTCATTCCAAGTGCATTTTGTACTTATATAGGTCAAGTTCTTTCTATGATATATCTTTATATTTATTCTAAAATTCAATGCAGAAATGTAAAAATATTTAAAAGAATAAAACAACACTAATTTTATATTATATTCAAAGTTTAATGTAAAGATATATGTTAATAAATTTAGCATATAAATAAAGGTTCATAGTATTTAATGCTGTGAATTTTTTAATTCTGATTTAGTAATAATCTCTATTAATTTCTTAGTACTGAAATTTGGTAAATGATTTTTTGATAATGCAATTCCTATATATTTACTAGGTATTTTTTCTTTTATTTTTAATTCATATAATTCTTTATTTTTTATTTCGTTTTTAATATATTCTTTAGTTGCATAACCTATACCTAGTCCTATTTTAGCAAATTCAATAACTAATGAATAACTTGCTAACTCAATGTTAGGTTTAAGTATAACATTATTTTTTTCTGCTAAATTATCTAAAAATTCTCTAGTATTAGATCCCTTAGATTGTAATATTAAGGGATAATTATTTAAATCTTTTATTGATAAGTCTTTATCAATTAGTTCTTTATAATTATTATTTACTATAAAACAATCATTTATTTTTTTACATTTTATAATATCAATATCACTACCGTAATTTTTATCATTTAGATTTAATATTATTAAATCTATTAATCCGTTTTTTAACTTTGGTAGTAAATCAGATGTTACATTAGTTATTATTTTTATGTCTATTTTTGGATATAGAGCATGGAATTTTTCTAAATATGGAAGTAAAAATTCTTTAGTTAATGTTTTACTAATCCCAATTTTTATACTACCAGCCTCAAGATTAATAAGATCAGTAAATTTATTTTCGGCATTTGTTATATGTTCAATTGCTTGTTTAATATAATTATAAAATTCCTTTCCTTCTTCTGTAAGTATGACACCTCTTTTAGTTCTTACAAATAATTGTCCACCTAACTGTTCTTCTAAATTTTTAATTGATTTACTAATCGCAGGTTGTGATATATTTAACTCTTTACTCGCTTTAGTGATATTTGAGTGATTTGCCACTACATAAAAAATTCTATATAATTCAAAATCTATATTCATAATAACCTCCAGTTATAACAGATATAATAAATATGTATTTTAATTATATCAGACATTGCTATATAATACAAGTATACGGGAGGGAAGTATATGATTATAGGTATTTGTGGTAAATCTGGAAGTGGTAAAAGTACATTATCAAATCAAATAATAAAATTAACTAATAATAAAGCTATACATTTAGATATAGATAAAGTAGGGCATGAAGTTTTATTATTACCAGAAGTTAAAAAAGAACTAATAAATTCGTTTGGAGATTTAATCATTACAGAAAATATTATTGATAGAAAAAAACTTGGTGAAATAGTTTTTAATTCTAGAAATGAAATGAAAAAATTATCTCATATAACATGGAAATATATGCAGATGAAAATTGATAAATTTTTAAATGACAATAAAGATAAGATTATTATTTTAGATTGGATATTATTATCCACTACTAAGTATTTTAATATTTGTGATTTAAAGATATTTTTAGATGTACCATATGAGATTAGAAAAAAAAGAGCAATGAAAAGAGATAATATATCTGATAGTGATTTTGAATTAAGGGAAAAGGCAAGTATAGATTTTAATAAGAAAGATTTTAATTATGTCTTGTATAAATGTGATAAGAAAATAATAGAGAGGTTGGTGAAATTACTATGACAAGAGTTTTATATCCAGGAAGTTTTGATCCAATTACTAAGGGTCATATGAATATCATAAAGCAAGCAAGTGAATTATTTGATGAAGTTATAATTTCAGTTATGCAAAATCCTTTAAAAAAGACTGCATTATTTACCTTAGAAGAAAGAATTCAAATAATTAAAGATTTATATAAGGATGTAAATAATATCAAAGTTATATATGGAAGTGGTGCTGCTGTTGATATTGCTATGAAATATAAATGTAAGGCAATAATTAGAGGACTTAGGAGTTTAAGCGATTATGATTTTGAGGTTCAATTACAACAAATTAATAAAGAAATATCTGATAATAAAGTAAACACAATATGCTTATTTGCAGATAAAGAGTATCAATTTGTATCATCTAGTATGGTTAAAGAAGTTTTCAATCTAAATAAGGATATTTCAAAATATGTAGATCCTTTAGTTCAAAGAAAAATAATAGAAGGGGTTAAAAATGAGTAAAATTATAGTTTTGTCACTAGGAACAATCTCTCCATATTTAAAAGGTAATATGAATTGTCCTGGGTTTCTTATAAAATATAATGATCAAAGAATATTACTTGATTGTGGAAATGGAATAACAAGATATTTAAATTTTCCTGATGATTTAAAGAATTTAACTGTAATTATTACCCATTATCATAATGATCACTTTGGAGATATTGGACCTATTCAATACGCTTCTTATGTGTATCATAATTTAGGTTTAATAAATGATAAAATTAAAATTTGTTTACCTAAAACTGATTTTAGATTTAATAAAAAATCAATAATATCAAACAATGAAAGTTATTCTGAATATTTATATATATATAATAATAGTGTTTTAAATATCCAAGATTTAGAAATAAGTTTTCAAGATAATAAATCACATACTATAGAATCATATATGGTAAAAATTCAAAATAAAGATTTTAAAATAGTATATACATCAGACGTTGGTACTACTAACTTTGATAAATTAGTAGAATTCTGTAAAAACTCTGATTTATTAATATGTGAGAGTTCCTTTCTTAAAAAACATAATTTATTAAATAATACTCATTTAACTGCGTATGATGCTGGTGTATTAGCAAGTAGTTCAAATGTTAAAAAACTATTATTAACACATTTTTTTCCTGAAGAAGATAAAAAATTATATTTAGATGAAGCAAAACAAAGTTTTAATAATGTGGAAGTAGCACAAGAAGGTAAGGAACTTATATTAGGAGGTAATTAAAATGAAGTACTGTAAATTTATTGATATGCATTCACATACAAATTATTCAGATGGTGATCTATCACCGCAAGAATTAATTAAATTAGCAATAGATAAAAAATATTGGAGTGCTTGCTATTACTGATCATGATACAATCGAAGGAATTAAAGTAGTTGATAGGAATTCTGATTTCATTTTAAATAGTGGAATAAAAATAATTAATGGTATTGAATTAACTGCAAAAGTAAATAAGGGAAGAATGCATATTTTAGGATATGGTATTGACTTAACTAATGAATCTTTGAATAAAAAAATGAGTGACTTAAAAGATAATAGTATAAATTCAGTTTTATCAATCATGGAACAAATAAAGAGAGATTATGGGATTACATTTAGATATGACGATATAAAAAATCTTGTTAATGCTAATCATAATTTAGGGCGTCCTGATTTAGCAAAACTTTGTGTTAAATATGGTTATGCTAGTACAGTACAAGATGCCTTTGATAAATATTTAATAGAAGCCCATAATAAAACAAGACAAAATAGTAAAGGATTATACTATAAAGAATGTATAGAATTAATAACTAGTAGTAATGGTATTCCAGTTTTGGCTCATCCAAAATCATTAGAACTAGAAGAAAAAAAATTTCTAATATTATTAAAAGATATGATTAGTTGTGGGCTAAAGGGGATTGAAGTATATCACTCAAGTCATTCAATAGAAGAAATGAAATATTATTTAGAAATAGCAAATAAATATAATTTATTAATTAGTGGCGGTAGTGATTTTCATGGAAAAACAGTAAAACCAGATATTGAATTAGGAAGTGGGAAAAATAATAATATTAAAATAAAAGAATTATCATTACTTAATAAACTATCATGAATGAAAATTATAAATGTTCTGATAATAAAGTTTTTTAATTGTAGTTAATTTTTTTGTTAATTATATTCTAAAATTTTATTAAATATATTATAATAGGTATAGTTAGTAGGAAAGCATAATAACTAAACTTTATGCTTACATTGGGAGATAATTATGAAAAAGGTTAGAAAATTAATATTAATTTTAATATTGTTTATATTATTTTCATTTATATTATTCAAAACTATAAACTATTTAAGAATAAAATATGCAAAAGTTGAAGTAGATTTAGTAGATAATATGACATTAGAATTTAATGATACTAAAAGAGTATCTGATTATATAAATAGTATAAATGGAAAAATAATAAATGATTATGTAATTGATTCAAATAAACTTGGTAAGAAGATAGTTAAATTTGATTTCATAAATAATGATAATATTAAAATTACCTATAATTATGAAATAGAGGTAGTTGATACTGTTGCGCCTGTTATTTGGTTAGATGATACTTATTCAGTAAAAAAAGGTAGTGATGATAACCTTTTAGATAGAATACTTTGTGGAGATAATTATGATAGTAATCCAAAATGTGAGATAATAGGAGAATACAATTTAAATATAGAAGATAATTATCCATTATTATTTAGAGCAACTGATTCAAGTAATAATGTTACAGAGAAAAAATTTATATTAAAAGTATATGAACCTAAATCAAATTCATCTACAAGTAAGAAAACCTATACATATTTTAGTGATGTTGTAAAGGAACATAAAAGTGAAAATACAAAAATAGGAATTGATGTATCTGTATGGCAGGGGGATATAAATTTTGAAAAATTAAAAAAAGCAGGAGTAGAATTTATAATAATAAGGGTAGGTAGTCAAAAAGGAACAGGTAAAGAATATTATTTAGATAGTAAATTTAAACAAAACATTGAAAATGCAAATAAATATGGAATTGATGCTGGTATATACTTTTATTCCTATGCCTCAAATAAAAAAGAAGCAATAAATGATGCTAAGTGGGTAGTTAATCAGATAAGAGATTATGATATATCTTTACCAGTAGCATTTGATTGGGAGGATTTTAGTGATTACAATTCATATAATTTAAGTTTTTTTGAATTAACATCTATGGCTAATAATTTTATTAAGGAAGTAGAAAAATCTGGATATAAGGGTATGCTATATGGAAGTAAAAATTATTTAGAAAAAATATGGTTACCAGTTAAACATGATATATGGCTTGCACATTATACAAATAAGACTAATTATGATGGAAAGTATAAAATTTGGCAAAAGTGTAGTGATGGTATTATTGATGGTATTAATGGGTATGTAGACATTGATATAATGTATGAATGAAAACTTTACAAAATAAAGTTTTTTTAATACTGTATTTTACAAACGATTGACATGTATTTTAACTAAAAATTGACAAACTATTATTGAGTTTATTATACTAAAGTTATAATAATGGGAGGAAATATGAATGTAGATTTTAAAATAGCAAATTTAAATGATGTTGATAGAATAATTAAATTATGTAATGAGTGTTTTAATGAAGAAACAGATTTAGAGTATGCAAAAAATATATTTGAAAATACAAGAGATGATCCTAATCAAATATATGTAATTGGAGAGTATAATGGTGAAGTAATAGCTCATCTAAAAATTACTATAATTCCAACAATGTATAAACCTATGGCTACATATGCAATATTAAATCACGTATGCGTAAAACCAGAGTATAGAAGACATAATATAGCAACTAAAATGTTAGATTATACAACAAAAATATGTAAAGAAAAGAAATGTGCAAAAATTGAACTATGGTCAAATAATTTTAGGCAGCCTGCCCATGCATGTTATAAAAATTATGGATTTAATATAGATGATGCTAGATTCTTTTCGAAGGAAATAATGGAGGACTAAGTATATGAAAATAACTAATATATCTATAGGTGGTTGGTTTCAAAGAACTATGTTACAATTAACAGAAATATATGATTTTTTAAGATATGCCAAATCTAAACTTAATTTAGATGAAGAAAAATTAATAGAATATAGAAAAAATTTGGAAATTGGTAAAGTAGAATATGGTGTATCAGGCCAAGAGTATATAGAGTTTACAACAGCAAGAAACATAGTAGTAAAGGTGTTTGAGGATGGATTAATAGTATTAAATAGTAGTGATGTAAGTGAAGATACATTATTTTCAGATATTGACAAATTACAAGATTACTATGAAAGTAGATTATCTCCAGCATTTGGATATTTATTTAGTTTAGGTGCACCAGTTCCTAAAGAACTTGCTAATATAGAAACGGTTTATCCATATTTTGTAATAGTAGATAATGCTAAAAGGGATGACTTAATAAATTTATTAGCTAAAACTGATAATCAAAAATATCATGAATTTAATAATGAAAAATATGATGTTATAAGAGGAGATAAATACTATTTTATAAATGATAAGAAAAATTCTGGAGAAATAATACAAAGATATTTAGAAGAACAAGTATTTATTAGAGAATTTAAAGGTCAGCTTCATAGATATTTAAATATACATAGAATAATATGGGAAAAGATAGATGATATAGAATCTAAGATAAATGTAAAAGGATCAGAAATTGTTAATTTCATGACAAAATTAGATGGATACTCAAAAACAATAAATTTAATTGATGGAAGAATTAACCAAATGAGTTGTTATATTTCAACTAGAGAAAAAATTGCAAAAAATGATCCTGAATTAACAGAATTTTTATCCATTTCAGGATATAGATATGAAACTTTAAGAGATACATTAAGTTATATACAGTATCTATGGGATATGACGCAAACTTATGTAAACTCAACTAAATCAACAATAAATAGTGTTAAATCTGATGTTACAGATAATTCAATAAATAACTTAGCTATAGTTACATCAATGAGTGCAGGTGCATCAGTTTTAGGATTATTTAATAAATCAAAACCTACATTTGATATTTGGGGTGTATATTATTTTGTTATTTTAGCAGTACTTGGATATATAACTAATAAAATATTATCATTTGTTAAAACTCATAAAAAATATGAAATATCTGATATTCAATACGATAAGGACATTAAATAATGTCTTTTTTTAATTAATGATACTTAAAATGGTTAAATTAATTTCCAATAATTATTTGCGTGCATAAATTATAGTGAAATGATTGGAGTGATATTATATGGATATTAAAGAATTGATAATAAAATGTGCATTATGTAATAGTATTGATATATGTAAATATCATGTATTTATATATAATTGTAAAAATGAATTAATATGTGATAATTATACAAATGAAAATGGAGTGGTTCATTTCAAACCTACCTATTATGGAATTTATAAAATAAAGGTAGTACCAAATAAGTACATAGTTCCAAATAAAATATGTACCACTATTTTAATAAGTAAAAATTACTGTAATAGGGTATTAATATTATTTAATAAATGTCCAGAAAGTTTTAATCATCCAATTAAAGTAAAACTGACAGACAAAAATTATAAAGGTCTGCCTATAAAGAAAGGAGAAATAATATTATGGCAGTAGAACACGTGATTCCTATAACTAATGGGAAAGGTAGTAAAGAACTTTCTAATGGAACATATTCTGTAACAGCATCAGTTTTAGGTTATGATGATTCAACAATAAATCCTGCTGATCAAGAAATCACAGAGGATGTTAATAGTTATAGTTTTACAATAGGTGCAACAGGTACACTAACTTTACATGTTACTGATGAAGGTACTGATATTGGAATACCTATTGAAGGCGCTACTTTTTATAGATGTGATGCAGATGGCAATACTTATGGTGAAATAATAACTTCTGATGCAGACGGTAATGCTGTATTTAATTCAGTTACATTTTCAGCTGAGGAAGGTGCACCTGTAGTTTACTTCAAACAAACAGCTTCAGATGGAGAACATACTTTTAGTGATGCTTTACAAAATACAACTCTTGATTCTGATACTAAAACTGTAGAAATTGCAAATCCTATGGCGCCAGAAAGGAAAATAAATTTAACTGATGCTAATTATGAAGGATTACCAATTGCTGATGGAAGTCTTACACTATCTGAATAGAACTATTAATAGTTAACAAAAAATAATGTCTTTAAATGAACTATAGTTATTATGTATTATTTACAAATATATTAAGTTCATAAGATATAGTAAAGGAGGGAAATATGAATAGTTGTAATAATGATGAGAAAATAATGCAGATGATAGAGAGGAACAAAAGATGTTGCAGACCATGTTTTGGACCAACAGGAGCAACAGGTCCAACAGGTCCAACAGGTCCAACAGGTCCAGCAGGCCCAGCCGGACTTTCAATTGAAGTAGTAGGCCCAACAGGTCCAACAGGTCCAGCAGGAATAACAGG
>CAPQQE010000042.1:9814-10373 GCA_948687865.1 uncultured Bacilli bacterium | reverse complement strand
CTTTTCTTCATTGTATCCCTCCTTTCTTTCTCAAGATTGGAGAACGACACTCACATCAAATGTTCCTATGATAATTATACTACTTGTTAACACTATGAACAAGCGAACATTTTAAATTTTACTATAAATTATATATAGTATCATAAGAATTAATTGTTACATATATTTTTAACAAATACATATAATATATGTGATTGACATTGATTTTTAGTTATGATAATATAAGTATGTAAAAACTTTGATGTGGAAAAGTAATATTAAGATTTATTAAAAGAGAGTCCTACACTTGCTGAAAATGGATAATAATATTAATATGAAAGAACACCACGGAGTTCTTCTTTTGAAATAATAGTAGAAGGAAGCGCATAAAAAGCGTTATTAATTTATAGAGTGATCATAGAAATATGATAAACTGGGTGGTACCACGGATATAACAGTTATTCGTCCCTGTAAATTAGGGATAATAACTGTTTTTTATATTTTAGGAGGATAATATGATAGTAAATAAGTATAGAACAAATAATTGTGGAGAGTTAACTATTGATGATTTAGATAGGGA
>CAPQQE010000042.1:639-9804 GCA_948687865.1 uncultured Bacilli bacterium | reverse complement strand
AACATTATCTGGTTTTGTATCGACAATAAGAGACCATGGTGGAGTAATGTTCTTAGATTTAAGAGATTATGCAGGATTAACACAAGTAGTTGTGCATAATGAAGATATGCTTAAGGGAGTAAGTAAAGAAACTGTTATTAAAGTAACAGGGAAGGTAATTAAAAGAGATGAAGAAACTATAAATACTAAATTACCTACAGGTGAAATAGAAATTATGTGTGATACTTTAGAAGTGTTATCACCTAAGGCAGAAGTTCTTCCATTTGAAATTGATGGTATTAATGAAGTTAATGAAGAAATTAGGCTTAAGTATAGATATTTAGATATGAGAAGTAAAAAAATATCAAATAATATTAAACTTAGAAGTGATGTACTTCATTATTTAAGAAATAAGATGTATGATTTAGGATTTACTGAAGTGCAAACTCCAATATTAACAGCATCTTCGCCAGAAGGGGCAAGAGATTTTGTTGTACCTTCAAGAAAATTTAAAGGAAAATTTTATGCACTTCCACAAGCACCACAAATATATAAAGAATTATTAATGGTAGGAGGAGTAGATAAGTATTTTCAAGTCGCACCTTGTTTTCGTGATGAAGATGCAAGAGCAGATAGAGCACCTCGGAGAATTTTATCAGTTAGATATGGAAATGAGTTATGTAACAGAAGATGATGTACTTGAAATAGGTGAAGAAATATTCTATGATGTGTTTACTAACTTTTCTAATAAAGAAGTATCTAATAGACCGTTTAGAAGAATTTCTTATAAAGATGCGATGGAAACTTATGGAACAGATAAACCAGATCTTAGAAATCCACTTTTAATTAAAGATGCAAGTAATGCCTTAAAAAATACAAGTTTTGGACCTTTTAAAAACAGTATTATTAAAGTAATAGTAGTAGATGATATAGGTACTAAACCAAATAGTTGGTTCAATGAAGTAGTAGAATATGCATCTTCTATTGGTATGCCAGGTATTGGATATATTACTTTAATGGAAGACGGAAGTTTAAAAGGACCTATTGATAAATTTTTAATTGAGGAAGAAAGAGAAGAGTTGATAAAAGAATTTAATATGAAGACAAATTCAGTAATGTTCTTTATTGCAAACAAAAAATTATCTATGGCAAGAAAATTTGCGGGTCTTATTAGAGATGAATTAGGAAGAAAATTAGAACTAATCGATTCGAATAAATTAGAATTATGCATTATAAATGATTTCCCTATGTTTGAGTATGATGAAAAGTTAAAAAAATATGAATTTTGTCATAATCCATTTTCACTTCCTCATAATGGAATAAAAGAATATGAAAAAGAAAATATAGATGATATACTTGCATATCAATTTGATTTTGTATGTAATGGTAATGAAATGGCATCAGGTGCTATTCGTAATACTGATCTTAATTCCTTAGTTAAAGGATTTGAAATAGTTGGTTATACAAAAGAAGAAGTAGAAAAAAGATTTAATAGTTTATTTACAGCATTTAAATATGGAGTACCACCTCATGGAGGTATGGCTCCTGGAATAGATAGAATACTTATGCTTATAAATGATGAACCAAATTTAAGAGAAGTTCAAGCATTCCCAGCAAATGCATCAGGAGCTGATACTATGATGGGATCACCAAGTACTTTATATGATGAACAATTAGAAGAATTAGGTATAGAAATATCTAAGGAGGATTAATTATGAATAATTATATAAAAATTGGGCTTGGAATAATGATAAAAGATGGAAATAAAGTACTACTTGGTCATAGATGTAATAATGCTGTTGATACAGGTGGAGTTTATGAACCAGGTTCTTGGACATTTCCAGGTGGTAAACAAGAGTATAATGAAACAATGTTTGAAGGAGCAATAAGAGAAGTTAAAGAAGAGACTAATCTTGATATATCGGATTTAGAGATATTTTCAGCATCTGATGATATACAAAAAGATAGACATTATATAACAATTCAAATAATTGCTAACAAATATAGCGGAGAATTAATAAATTTAGAACCTACAAAACATAGTGAATGGAAATGGTTTGAATTAAGTGAATTACCAGATAATATATATACTCCAACAAAGAATTTTATAGACAAATATTTAGAAAAAAACAAATAGAGAGGATTAGTAATATGAATAATAAATTTACAAAAGAAATAGTGGATGATTTAGCAGATAAATTATTAATAGGTTTAACAGACGAAGAAAATAAAATGGTTCTAGATGAATTTGAAATAATAGATGAAACAATAAATACTATAAATGAAATAGAAGGTATTGAAAAAGTAGAACCAATGACACATACTCTTGATGATTTTGAGTATGAACTAAGGGAAGATATAGCAGAAGAATCTGTTCCTATAGATGATTTACTATCTAATTGTGATAGACATAATGGTAGAGAAGTAGAAGTTCCAAAGGTGGTGGGTGAATAATGAAATATATGAATAAAAGTATAGAAGAACTTCATAGTATGCTTAAAAAAGGTGAAGTAACTTCTAAAGAATTAATAGATGAATCACTAGAACTATCCCACAAAGTTCAAAATGAAAATAATGCCTTTGTAACTATAATAGATGATGCGAAAGAAGTAGATATTACAGATAACTTATTATCAGGTATACCTTGTGGACTTAAGGATAACTATTCAACAAAAGGAATACTTTCAACAGGTTCTAGTAATACATTAAAAGATTATGTTCCATTTTTTGATGCGACTGCAGTTACTAAATTAAAAGAAGCAGGTGCTGTATTTGTTAATAAAACTGCTATGGATGAATTTGGCATGGGAGGAACAGGAACAACTTGTCATACAGGAGTAGTAACTAATCCATGGGATAAAACTAGAATGTGTGCAGGAAGTAGTGCAGGATCTGCAGCAGCAGTAGCAGCAGGTGTTTATCCATATGCAACAGGATCTGATTCAGGTGATTCAATTAGAAAACCAGCGGCATACTGTGGTATTGTCGGATACAAACCAACATATGGAATGATAAGTAGATATGGATTATTTGCTTATGCATCAAGTTTGGATCATCTAGGTGTATTAACTAGAAGTGTAGAAGATGCTGCTATTGTAGTTGATAATATGAAAGGCATTGATAAAAATGATATGACTAGCTGGGATTCATCTAATATTCATTTAAGAGAATCTTTAACTGGTGATGTAAAAGGTAAAAAACTTTGTTATATAAAAGAATTATGTGATATAAATAATTATCCAAATGCTAGTAGTGAATTAAAAAATCATTTACAAAACTTTATGAAAACAGTGGATAAATGTAGAGAAATTGGAATAGAAGTGCATGAGGTATCCGTAGATCAAACATTACTTAATGCATCTGCATCCGTATATATAGTTATAGCATGTGCAGAAGCAACGAGTAATATGTCTAATTTAACAGGTATTATATTCGGTCCAAGAGGAGAAGGAGATAATTACATAGATATGATGAAAGATCATAGAACAAAAGGTTTTTCACCTCTTATTAAAAGAAGATTTGTAATAGGGTCATATGTACTTCAATCACAAAACCAAGAAAGATATTTTAGAAATGCGCAAAGGGTAAGAAGATTACTTGTTGATAAATGGAAAGAGTTATATAAAAAATATGATGCTGTTATTCTTCCTGTTGGTATTGGGCCAGCAAAACCTCTTAAAGGATCTAAAGATATTTTATCGAAGGAGTTATCAGCACTTGATGAACATTTACAAGTTGGTAACTATGGTGGATTCCCATCAATTACAATTCCAAATGGATTTATAGATAATATGCCAGTAGGAGTTAATATAACAGGTAACTGCTATGATGATGAAAATGTACTTAATATTGCTTATGCTTTAGAAAGTACTATGAATTATAAAAATCAAATCGCAGGAGGTGATATAAATGAGTAAATATTTAGCAAAAATAGGTCTTGAGATGCACTGTGAAGTTAGCGAAACTAATTCGAAGGTATTTTCAAGTGCAGCTAATAATTATTCAAAACTTCCTAATACTAACATAAGACCTGTTGATATGGCCTTTCCTGGTATTCTTCCAGTAGTTAATAAAGAAGCAGTAAAAATGGCTTTAATGACAAGTATGGTTTTAAATTGTACTCAGCCAGAATATATGTATTTTGAGAGAAAAAATTATTATTATCCAGATCTTCCAAAGGGCTTTCAATTAACACAAGAGACTAAACCAATACCAGTTGGAATATATGGTTATGTAGATTATGAATGTAATGGGGAAGAAAAAAGAGTTAGGGTAAATAATTTACATTTAGAAGAAGATGCTGCATCATCAGATCATTTGTATGATACTACAACTATTGATTATAATAGAGCAGGTGTACCGCTTCTTGAACTCGTAACAGAACCAGATTTTCATGCCGCAGATGAAGCAGTTGCTTTTCTAGAACATATGAGAAGCGTTTATCAGTATTTAGATATATCAGAAGCAGATTCTAAAAAAGGTCAAATTAGATGCGATGTTAATGTATCTATTATGGATGAAGGCCTAGATGAAAATGATCCTAAAAACTGGGGAACAAAAGTTGAGATTAAAAATGTTAATTCTTTTGGGGGAGTAAGAGATTCTATTAATTATGAAATTAAAAGACAAAGTAAGTTAAAAGATAACGGAGAATATGATAAAGTAGTTCAAGAAACAAGAAGATGGGATGAAGAGTCTGGTACAACAATTTCAATGAGAAGTAAAGTTGATGCGATTGATTATAAATATTTTGTTGAACCAAATATTCCTAAATATAAAATAAGTAAAGAGTGGCTTGATGAAATAAGAGAAAGTATTCCAATGCTTTCATATGATAGAAAGAAAAAATATATTAATGAATATAATTTAAGTGATTATGATGCATCTATACTTGTAAAAGAAAAAGCAAATAGTGATTATTTTGAAAAGTGTGTAAGTTTAGGATGTGATAAAAAACAGGCTGCGAACTGGGTAAATGGTATGATACTTAGTTATTTAAATTATAATGAAATATCAATTAAAGATTTCTTTATGACTCCTGAGATGTTAAAAGAATTAATAGATTTAATTGAATCAAAAACAATATCATCAAAGCAAGGTAAAGACGTATTTTATAAATGTATAGAAGATAAAAAAACTCCTAAGAAAGTAGTAGAAGATGAAGGTATGATGCAAATAACTGATACTTCTGAAATAGAAAGTGTTATTGATGAAGTAATAAATGAAAATATAGATCAGGCTAAAACTTATGATCCACAAAATCCTAGAATATTAGATTATTTCGTAGGACAAGTAATGAAAAAAACTAAAGGTAAAGCAAATCCTGCGATTGCAAGAGATATGCTTGCTAAAAAATTAGAAGGATTAGTTTCATAAAAAGGTATAAATTTATATCTTTTTATTTTATTTTTAATTACAATATGTTATTATATATACTAGGTGGTAATGTGGAAAACATAAATAAAAAAAATATCTTGATGGTACGTGCCTTAATAATATTTCTTTTTGTTATATTATTATTTTTAGTATATATAAGTGTAAGAAATATATATAATACCACAACATTTTATTTAAATGGTGAAAAAGTTATGAATTTAGAACTTGATTCTAAATATGAAGAACCTGGATTTGTATCAACTATTAATGGTAAAAATGTTAAAAATAAAGTAAGAATAATATCTAATGTCGATACAAGTAAAATTGGTATTTATGAAGTTAGTTATGTATTAGAATATAAAACATTATTTATAAAGAAAATATTAAAAAGAAAAATAGTAGTTAAAGATTTTGTTAGTCCAGTAATCAATATAGATAGTGAGGATGAAATATATTTATATATAAATGAGGTATATAATATGCCTGTATTTAATGCATTAGATAATATAGATGGTGATATAACAAATAGAGTTAGAGTTCACTCAGATGTTGATATAACTAAAGCAGGAGTTTATAATATAACATATTCCGTTAAAGATTCAAGTAATAATGAAACTAAAAAGAATATAAAAGTTACAGTTGATGCAAAAAATAAATTATCATATATAAGAGTTAGCATTAGTGAGCAAAAATTGTATTATTATGAGAAAAATAAATTAGTATTAATTACTGATATTGTTACTGGAATGAGGGGTTCATCGCCAACTCCAAGAGGAACTTATAGTGTACTTAGGAAATCTAGAAATGTAACATTAAAAGGTGCAGATTATGAGAGTTTTGTAAGTTACTGGATAGCTTTTAAAGGAAATTCATATGGATTACATGATGCATCATGGAGAAGTAGATTTGGTGGAAGTATTTATACTTATAATGGAAGTCATGGATGTGTTAATATGCCAAGGGGAGAGGTTTCTAAACTTTATAATATGGTTGAAATTGGGACACCAGTATATATAGAATAAAATAATTAAGATTTCTATTTGAAATCTTTTTTTAATATGTTATAATTTAGTTATGCGAGAGTGGCGGAACAGGTAGACGCGAAGGTCTCAAACACCTTTTACCTTTGGTAGTGTGGGTTCGATTCCCATCTCTCGCACCATATAGATAGGAAACTCGAACTTTTTGTTTGAGAGTAATAAATTGCTAACTAGAGATAGTTAGTTTTTTTGTTGTTTCAAAGAAGGGATGAGTGATTATATGACAATAGAAACTAAAGAACTTGTAATAAGTGAAGAATTAAAAAAGAAAGTAGATATGATATGTAAGTTTGCTTGTATTAAATATGAACTAATTAATGGAAGAATTATTAATATTAAAAACACTAATATTGCTTATACAAAGCCACATATATTAAAGGTTAATGGTAATAACTATTTGTTATTTAATGAGTGTGATGACATATTTATAAATGGTTACCAAAAGAAAATAAAATTTAAAGATTTAGAAGAATATTTAAAGTCAAGTTTATTGTAATTTATAGAAAAAATGATAAAATAGTTTATCAAAAAGGAGGAATGATTAATGAGTGAAAATAATAAAATTGCTAGGATATATGTTAGAGTGAGTACTGAAGAACAAAGTCGCGAGGGTTTTAGTTTAAAAGAACAAGAAGATAGATTAAAAGAGTTTTGCCAGTTTAAAAGATATTCTATCTATAAAATATATAAAGATGCAGGAATAAGTGCCAAAAACGATAAAAGACCTGCTTATCAAGAAATGATGAATGATGTTAGAAATAAAAATATTAATGTTATTGTTGCTTTTAAACTAGATAGATTAACTAGAAGTGTTTATGATATAGAGAAGTTAATGAAAATAGTAAATGATAATGAATGTGATATAGACTGTATGGCAGATGAATCAAATACTACTACTTCTAATGGTAGAATGGTTATGAGAATAATGACTAGTGTAAGCCAAAATGAAATAGAAAAATGTAGTGAGAGAACTAAATTTGGAATGGCTGGGGCAATTCGATCTGGTCACATCCCAAATCAGCCCCCTTTAGGTTATAAAAGAGTAAATAAAAAGTTAGTTCCAGATCCACTAACTAAAGATATAATTATAAGAATATTTGATTTATATTTAGAAGGTAAAAGTTATCAAACTATTGCTAATATTTATAATGAAGAACAAGTGCTAGGTAAAACTAATTGGAGAGATTCAACTATTAATCATATTATGACAAATGAACTTTATAAAGGTGATTATGTACATGGTAAAAGAACGAAACATCCAACTTATTATGAAAATGTTGTAGAACCATTAGTATCTAAACAAAAATGGGATGATTGTCAGTACCAAAAATTAAGAAATGCAAGACATTATGAAAGAACTGCTACATATCTTTTTACTAACAAATTAAAATGTTCTTCTTGTGGTAGATTTCTAGGTGGATGTGCAACAACTAAACCAAATGGTAAGAAATATTATTACTATAAATGTGAACATTGTAAAATTACTTATAAAGAAATAGAAATAGAACAAGAATTAATGGCTTGTCTACTTGAACTTGTTAAAACAGATATGATGATAAATAATTACTATACACCATTTATTAAATCAAAATTAGATAATAGAGACATTAATTATGAGAAAGAATTAAAAGAACTAGATAAACAGTTAGATAGAATAAAATCAGTTTATATTAAAGGCATTATGAAAATTGATGAGTTTGAGCAGGAAATTAAACAAATAGAATATAAGAAACAAAAATTAAACAAAGAGTGGCAAGACCAAAAACAGTATGAAAATCTAAACTTCACTATTGATGATTTGTTAATACTAGAAGATAAATATAATCTTGATACTTTTATCAATCCAAAAGAATTTATAAATAGGATAACTAATTATCAAAATAAATCACGAGAAGAAAGACAAAAAATGATTTCTACTTATATTGATAATCTGGAGGTTAGCAAAAGTGATAATAAATTAAAGATAGAATATTATCATTTTAGAAAAAGTTTCTTAACTGATTTATTAACCTATAATGAAGAATATAAATTACCTTTAAACTACTCGTTATTTGAAGATGAATATGGTATTCCTATACCACAGAATAATGAAGTTAAAACAAAAGATGAATCAAGAAATTATTTTAATAAATTAAATAGTGTTTTGGGTAATGAGTATAAATTAAATTATTATGAAATTGATACTGATGATGATCTAACTAACCTAAAAATATCTAGTGAAATAGAAGTTGAAAAAATAATTAGATTAATAACATTAAAAGATGAAAAATTTGATAAAGGTAATTTAAAACTAGGAGTGATAACAGTAGACTTAAGTGATATAAAAGATAGTAATAATAATCAAATATTTAAAGATTTATTAGAAAAAATAAAAGATACTTTTAAAGAGGATGAATTTGTCTAATCATCCTATAAAACTGAGCAAAAATATAAAAATAGGATGAAAATTAAAAATACAAATACTTTAATTATAAGGATAAAATAAATATCCATCCTTAATATCAACCTACAAAGTAGGATGAATTTTGCAAGTGCAAAATAAGATTTGTGTATAGAGAGTTCCTTATGGAATAAGGGCTAAATTGCATAAGATGCACAAACTTCTTATCCTGCTCTTTTAAATTTTATCAGTTTTTATATTATTTTCATCCCATTTATTTATTTAGAAATTATCTAACTAGGTAGACTGTATTATTAAAAAGTAGTATAATTTTAGTAACGTTTATAGGAGGTGTTTTATGTCTAATAAAGAGATATTAGATAAAATCAA
>CAPQQE010000042.1:0-629 GCA_948687865.1 uncultured Bacilli bacterium | reverse complement strand
AAAGACTTATCAAATAATGAAAAAAGAAATATTGCTTATGAAGAATTAATTAAGATTATTAATCAGCTTTCTCCAAATGAAATTATTGAACTTTCAAATATTATTGGTTATCCTGTATTTACGAGATTATGTATGGGCGTTTTAAAACATAAATTTGTTTTATTACAAGATGGAGCAGCAGCAATTATAGTAAACGAAAATGGGCAAATTTTACTGCAATCAAGAGCAGATAATGATAGATGGGGATTACCTGGTGGTTGTCAAGAATTAGGTGAACGATTTGAAGATACAGTAATTCGTGAAGTTAAGGAAGAAACTAATCTTGATATAACAGAAGACAATTTAGAATTAATAGCAGTTGTTTCAGGCAATACTAGGCGAAATGAGTATCCAAATGGAGATGTTGTTATCAACAATACAGCACTTTATTGTGTCAAAAATTATTCTGGAGAATTAAAATGGGATAGTGAATCAAAGAATATGAAATTTTTTGATTTAGATAATTTGCCTAGCAATCAAAATGATCCAGATTTAATAGATATTTATATAAAGTCTTTAAACAAAAAAGGTTTATAAAATGTTAGGACTTAAAAATAAAAAAAATTGATTTTTGACAAGAACCTAAAAAT
>CAPQQE010000041.1:9920-10564 GCA_948687865.1 uncultured Bacilli bacterium | reverse complement strand
CTTTCATTTATCGTATTTGTTCTTCTATACTTCTATTTTCTAATACATCAGGATCTACTACAAAATCACATACATTCTCATTATAATCACACTCTTTTAATGCATTCATTATTTTATCAATATCTCTTTGTGAGTATTTGTTAAATACATTAATAAGTTCTTTTATTATATCAATGTCTTCTATCTTTTCTGATAAAATCTTCATTACTTCTATCTTCATACATTTTTTCCTTTCATAACTAATTATTATAATTATTTTATTCTAATTTGTAAATAGAAAAGAAACTAATTTTTTAGTTCTTCTAGTTTTACACTAACAAGTTTAGATACTCCAGATTCTTGCATAGTTATACCATAAAGTATATCTGCATATTCCATAGTTTTCTTTTTATGGGTTATTATTATAAATTGTGTATCTCCTTTAAATTCAGTTAAAAATTTACCAAAATTATCAACATTAACTTCGTCAAGTGCAGCCTCTACTTCATCTAATATACAAAATGGTACAGGTCTAACCTTCAATATTGAAAATAATAAAGATATTGCTGTAAGTGTTTTTTCACCACCTGAAAGAAGTGATATATGCTGTAATTTTTTTCCAGGTGGAAGCGCTACTATATCTATTCCTGTTTCAAGTATATTAT
>CAPQQE010000041.1:1684-9910 GCA_948687865.1 uncultured Bacilli bacterium | reverse complement strand
TTATTTGGATCAGTTAATTTAAGTTCTGCACTTCCTCCATTAAATAACTTTCTAAATGTATCATTAAATGCTTCTTTTATGCTTTCAAATGTTTCAGATAATTTATCTTTCATTATTTCATCCATTTCACTAATTATTTCTAAAAGCATATTTTCTGCATTAACTAAATCTTCTTTTTGTTTATTTAAAAAATCATATCTTTCTTTTATTCTTTCATACTCTTCTATAGATCCAATATTAACATCACCAAGTAGTTTTATTTCTCTTTTTAACTTATTAACCATATTTCTTGCTTCTTCTTCGTCTAATTCTAATATATATTTTTCTTTTGCTCTTTCATAAGTAATTGAATAATCTGCATTTAATATATTTAATAAATTATCTATTTTTACATCTAATCTATTTACTTTTATTTCATGCTCTTTTAATTCATTTTGCAATCTATTATATTCTGAATTATTATTTTTTATGGAAGATTCATTATTAACTAAATCTTCTGTTTCCATCTCTATTTTCTTTAATATATGATTTATTATTATATCAAGTTCATCTCTTTTTTCTATTTCTTTATAATATGCATTTAATATTTCTTCTTCTTCATTAGATATTACATTATTAATAGTATTTTGATTATTATTTAACTCTAGAATAGTCATATTCTTTTTATCTCCTAATTCATTTAATACGTTATTTTTATTTTTTATAATCTCACTATTAAAATTTACTGTAATAATTATTGATTTTTTCTCATTTTCTAAATTAAAATAATACTCATCTATCTCATTTATTTTATTTTCTATTTCTTTTATATCCTTTTCTAATAAATCAATATCTTTAATCACATCTTCTAATTCATATTTTTCACTTAATATACTACTTTTTCTAAGTGATCCACCTGTTATTGATCCACCTATATTAACTACATCTCCATTTAAAGTTACAACCTTATATTTATTTTTTATTTCTCTAGATATTTTATTTGCATTATCTATTTCATCTACTATTATTACATTTCCTAATAAATTTAAAATTACATCTTTAAATCTTGTTTCATAATTTACTATATTAGAAGCTATATCTATAAAACCCTTCATACTTTTTATCTTATTATATGACTCACTATCAATATTTCTTGGTTTCATTACATTAAGAGGAAGAAAAGTTGCTCTTCCTAAATTATTATTTTTTAAATAATTAATTGCTTCCTTAGCAGATTCTTCACTATTACATACTATATGTGAAACAGCACTCATTAAAGATACATCAAGTGCATTTTTATATTTTTCATCAAATTCAATTAATTTACCAAGTACACCTTGTATTCCATTTAACTTAGGATTATTAAGTACATTTTTTACACTATATGGTAATGAAGAATTATTTTCAAGTGAATTTATTAATACATCTTTTTGATGTTTCTTATTTGTAAGTTCTCTTAATCTCTGATCTAAGCGCTTATTTAGATTTTCTTTATTTTTAATAACTTCATTTAATTTTAATTCTATATTATTTAATTTTTCACTTATTACACTATTTTTATCATTTTCTACTTTTATTTCATTATTTATAGATGAAATTTGTGATTCTATTTTTAACAAATTTTCTTTTAAAGATAGTATATTATCATGAAGTTTTATATCATCTGAATTATATTTACTTCTTTCTGATATTATATTTTTCTCACCTGATAATTTTTCAGCGTTTGCGCTTACTTTAACTAATTCTTGTTGTTTTAAATATAATTCATTATTTAACTTATTAATATTATTTTTTATAGATTCTATCTTTGCTTGTTCACTTGAATTTAGTGAAAGCATTTTTGCAATTTCTAATGTTAATTCTGCTGCTTTTTCTTTACTATACTTATATTCATAGTTATATTTTTCTATATCATTTACTGTTAAAGCAATTTCTACATTTTCTAATTTTTCTTTTTTATCTAAATATATTTTGGCATCTTCACTTTGTTTTTTTAGTGGTTCTATATTTGTATTTAGTTCATTTATTATATCATTTACTCTTGTCATATTATCATGAGTTTTTGATAATTTTCTAAGTGCTTCATCTTTTCTTTTTTTATACTTAGAAACACTAGCCGCTTCTTCAAATATAATTCTTCTATCTTCTGGTTTACTAGATAATATATTAGCAACATCACCTTGGGATATTATATTAAACGATTCTTTAGATGCTCCTGTATCCATAAATAATTCTAATATATCTTTAAGTCTTGCTTTTTCATTATTTATATAGTATTCATTTTCACCATTTTTATATATTGTTCTTTTTATTTGAACTTCCTCATAATCAATATTTAAGTATTTATCAGAATTATCAAATACAAGGGATACAGATGCAAAATTAGCAGCCTTTCTACTTTTACTACCAGTAAATATTACATCACTCATTGCCCCAGAACCACGTAATTGTTTTACAGATTGTTCACCAAGTACCCATCTAACCGCATCTACTACATTACTTTTACCTGATCCATTAGGTCCTACTATTCCAAGTATACCATTTGTTAATTCTATATCTATTTTATCCGCAAATGATTTAAAACCACTTGCTTTTATTTCCTTTAAATACATACTATCAACTTCCTACTCTACCCTTAACATTATACAATATATAAATTAATAAATCAAATAAAGAAAGTTATATATAAAATTATAGTAATATAAAAATATTATATTTTAAAACTCATATACTTAATTAGGAAGTGATATTTTGTTTTTAAGTATTTTAAGTGCTGTTTTAAAAGGTATGTTTTGCTTTACTGGTAGTTATTCTAATAACATATTTCCAGATCCATTAACAAATGAAGAAGAGGAAAAATATCTAAAATTATATTTAGATAATAATGATAAGGATGCTAGAAATAAATTAATTGAACATAATCTAAGATTGGTTGCGCATGTAGTTAAAAAATATGAACAATCTAGAAATGATACTGATGATTTAATAAGTATTGGTATTATTGGATTAATAAAAGGAATTGATACTTTTTCACATAAACATGGTACTAAACTTGCTACTTACTGTGCAAGATGTATAGATAATGAAATACTTATGTATTTTAGAAGTGATAAAAAAAATAGTAAAAATATTAGTATTGATGAATCAATAGGTTTTGATAAAGATGGTAATGAAATAACATTTATGGAAATATTAAAAACACCAAAACCTGATTTTATAGAAGATATTCATGTACAAAATAATATAAAATTATTATCTAAATATATAAACGTTTTATCAGATAGAGAAAAAACTATTATATATAAAAGATATGGTCTTAATAATACTGATGAATTAACACAAAAAGAAATTGCTAAAGAACTAGGAATATCTAGAAGTTATGTTTCTAGAATAGAAAAAAGAGCTTTGACTAAGCTCTTAAGAGAATTTATTCGTAATAATCAGTATACTAAATAAACTAACAATTTCTAAGTACAGGAGGTTTTTTAATATCTTCTTTTTCTTTAATTTTTTCGACGTTTACAAAATCACCAGAATTTAACTTATAATCATAATCTACTAATTGACTATTTACAATAGCAATTTTATAATTTTCCCAATCACTACTATGTACTTTATACGCAAAATCCTTAACAGTAGCTCCTATAGGTAATTCTATGGTTTTTCCTTCTATTGTACTTACATATATGTGCTTACCTAATAATTCTCTATTTGTAGTTTTTGCAAATTCTTCATTATTTTTAGATGATTTTTCAATAAATTCAACTATATCAGAAAATTTACTATCTTTGATTTTTTGTTGCATTACTTCTCTTGCTCCTTCACCATTTAAGTACCATGAAGCTGCTAATCCAAAAGATGCAATCATATCCATATCATCTGTTCTAACTTGTGTTTGAACCAGAAGTCCCTTTGGCCCACGTACGTTTATATGAATAGACTGATATAAATTCACTTTTGGATTACATATATAATCCTTGAACTTATTATTTTGTGGATCTGGATGATATAATTCATGTATATATCTAAGAGATTTATAACAATCATCTACTTCTTTTACCATTATTTTTAATACATATAAATCATGTATATCAGTTAATTTCTTTCCACCATTTACTACTCTATCATATATTCCATAAATATTTTTAAATCTAATTTTTATATTAGAAGAAATAGAATTATTATTTAACTTATCTTCAATATTTTGTTTCATTTCCTCTAATATAGGAGTATTTTCATAACGTAGTGCATTATATATACTTTCATATTCTTTAAATTGTTCATTATTTATATATGAAAAAGCTAAATCTTGTAGTTCATGCATTATTCTATATGCACCAATTCTAAGTGCAAGAAGAGCATATATTTGCATAGTTTCCATAGCATTTTCTTTTTGTTTTTCTTTTTTTAGATATTGTAAAGTACGAATATTATGCAAGTTATCAGCTAGTTTTATTATAATTACTCTTATATCTTTTTTTGCATATATGAGTATTTTTCTAAGATTTGCATATCTTTTATCTTCTTTTGTTAAATCAAGACCCGTTATCTTTGTTACACCATCTACTAAATTAGCAACATCTTCACCAAACGTATTTCTAATATTAGGAACTGTAATTTTAGTATCTTCTACAGTATCATGAAGAAGAGCAGCACATATAGTGTCTGTATCAACTTTAAGATCAGCTAATATTAAAGCAACATTAAGTGGATGAATTATATAAGGTTCTCCACTATTTCTTGTTACACCATTATGCGCATCTTTTGCCATAATATATGCTCTTTTTACATCGGATAATCCTTCAATATTATATTCAGCAACTTTTTTAAATAACAAATTAGCTAATTCTTCTACCATGATACCACCTCCAAATTAAATAAAAACGGCATTATTTAACTAATATACCGTTTTTATAGCGTGTTTATAACTAATATATATCTTTTTAAAATTAATCATAAACACCATCTCCTAAATGAATTTAAATAATACTAACACTTTTAAATTAAAAAGTCAATAGTACTATGCGTATGTATTGACTATTGGTTCTTCATTAGTTTTTTTATATTTAGAATAAATTGCATTTGCTTTCATTTTATATAATTCTTGTTGTTGTTTAATATTATTCAATATTTTATTAGTGTCTTGACCGTTATCACGAATCCCCATTTCATAATTATATCTTCTTGTGTTATAAGAAGGACCTCTTGATGCACTATAATCATCAAAATATTTATTTTTACTACTATTATTTACTTCCATAATTATACCTCCTTTTTTCGGCAACGATATCAACTATAACATATTTTAAAATACTTGTCAATTATTTTTACAACTTTTTAGCCTACATAAATATAATATTCAATTTCATCATATAAATGAAAAAATAAGCTAATTTCTTAACTTATTTATGTATATTTACGTCCTACTTCATCATTTTGCATAATTTTAAGTTGTTCTTTACTTATAAGAATAACTTTGCCACAGCAAGGTTTAAAATTTTTATTACCATATACTATCCAAATTATATTTTCATTTTTTAAGTCTTCTTTAGGCATTACCCCAGGGCCAGGTATTCCATCAGTAAAAACAATTTTATTAATTTCTCTTTTTTTAGTAAAAGATCTAACAGCTAAATCCCAATCTTCAGTCCATTTAGAGTGCCCTCTAGCACCCTCTGGAATAATAAAATTATCTATATCATTAATAGACTTAATTTCTACCATTCCCCAGAATTTCTCATTAAAGCATCCAACTTTAAGTTTTGAACTTTTAAGTAATGGTTTTAACATCCTTAGGAAAGCTCTAACCATATTTATACTTACAGATCCTGATACATCAATCATAACTTCTGTCTGTGCTTCATCTTCTATATCATTTTCTTCAAGTCTATATGCGTAATTATTTTCTTTAATAGATCTTCTTTTACTCCATACTATTTCTTCTTTTTCTATTTCTCTTCTAACTAATAATTCCCAGTCTATAGAATTATTTTCATCTCCTACATTACCTAGATTTATTTCATTTGAATTCATATTATTATTTTTATTTTTTAATAATTCTTCTCTTTTATGTTTTAATATTTCTTCTGCTCTTTTTCTTCTTTCTTTTCTATTTTCTTCAAATTCTTTTGATTCGTCTATTTCCTGATATTTTTGTTTTTCTTTAAAATTATCATTAGCCTGATTACTTGATTCTCCCTTTTTCCTTTTTTCAAATGCTTCTTCCCATAAACTATGATCATCACCTATATGATTATTACCATTTTTATTTCCGCTTGCCTCATTATTATTATCTTTATTATTATTTTGATTTTGTTTTTCTTTAAGTAATTTTTCGTAAAACGCTTCTGCACTATACCTTAGAGCCTCTGGTCTATTAACATATCCTTCTTTAATTTTGAATCCATCTCTTTGAAGATTTGCATTTATTATTGCATCTGTTGCTTCATTCCAAACATCAGGATCCCTTTTATTACCATTTTTATCTTCTTGTCTATATACATGATTAAATTTAATATGCATAAGTTCATGTGCAATTAAGAATAATCTATCATCTTCAGTTAAACTTTCAAAATACTCTGGATCAAAATATATATCTTTTCCATCAGTTGCTGCTGTTTTATATTTTAAATCTCTTCTAAAACTAATATTAGCACTTGCAAGTTCACTTGCAAATTTAGGATATTTATATATTAATAATCTTTTGCTTTCAAGCATTAATTTTTCATACTTATCCATAATTTACCTCAAAATACAACTGTGCAAAAATGATAAAGATCCTTAGATATTTTTTTAATATTTTCATCACTACATATTGTGAAAACAATTTTTACATTACTAGGCAAATTATATCCTAAAAATTCTCTATCTTTTACAAGTCCAATATATCTATTTTGAAGATCATAATCTATTTCATCTATTTTCTTTATTACAAAATACACAAAATCATTGTTTTTTGATAGTTCATCAAGTTGCCTTTTAAAAATAGGATTACCAAAGGAACCTTTAAATAAATATTCATCAGAAATATTAGCATCCATTATAAGTACTTTGCCTAACTTATCAATATATTCATCTAATATAACAATTGCTGTTAAATCATTATATTTTTCAATTTCTATTAAATCTATATTCATAATTTTTTTACCTCTTCTTCTAAAGATTCTTCTTGTAAATCCATTTCTTCTAGTTCTGCAATCTTCTCCATTTTATTTTCATCATTTGCTATCCAACACATATCATAAAGTTTTAAATATTCAGGATCACAATGCTTTCTTATAAATTTTCTGCAGATAGAAACCTCATTTTCATCTGCTAAAAGAAGTGACGTAACAAATGCAAAACGTTCGTTACTATTTGTTGGTAAGTCATCATCACTATAATTATTATTAACAACATCATCTACAGAAAGAGTTGGCACATTATAAAAATTATAAAATTCAGAGGCCCAAATATTTCTAAGCTTAGATGTAAGTGACCTTAGAAGAATATCCTCTACATTTTTTCCAATAAATTTACCATCATTTAAGTCTTTTTCAAAGGCATATAATGTATTAGAAATTGATACCCAACCTCTTGGATCATTGGTTCTACCACGGCATCCATATCTATCAATTTCTTTTTCTCCAACTTCAGGTTCTTCATAAAAGTATCCCATTTTAGATATTTCATCACTACTACCATTTTCACGATACTTTGAAAATATATAACCAATTACAGCTGGATGGATTTTATTAGGAATAGCATATTCACTCATCCATTCTGAAACTTTTGGCATCATATCTAAAATATGATCAAATCTTTTTTCTAGAGGTTCTGCTAAATCTTCAGCTACACTAGAATATTTTTTTTGGTTTCCAGTTGCAACTATTACTACATTATCAGGTAATTTTAATCCACCACCAGTTTCTACTATTCTATTTAGTACTAATGTATAAACTAAAGATTGAATCGCAGGTTTTACATTTAAAAGTTCATCTAAAAGTAACACAATTTTTTTAGAGGTATTTTTACTTCTTTCATATATTGTATCTGCTAAATCATAAATATTCTGTATGTTTTCCTGAACTAATTTTTTCTCTTCTAGAGTAGCACAAGCCATAAGTGCTTGTTTGGCATAATCAGGAGGAATATTTTCACCAGTTTGTAAATTTATAGATCCTACTACCTTCTCAGGAAACATATTATTAGTTAACTTTATATAAATTAAATCAGGATAAAGAGTTTTTATTCTATCTGTTTTACCTA
>CAPQQE010000041.1:904-1674 GCA_948687865.1 uncultured Bacilli bacterium | reverse complement strand
TTACCTATTCCACTAGGACCCCTAAGTAAAACAGAGTGTCCAGATTCTATCCAGTTTTTAATAAGTTCAGTGTCAGTCATTTTTCTTCTTTCTGAAATATTTGTAGTATCTGGATTTAATTTTTGAAGTTTAGTTTTTCTTTGTTTTTGATTATTATTTACAGTGTTATTAACCAATGTCATATTTTGAAATTGAAGTAATTCTGGTAAAAATACATCATTTAAATATTTTCCGATATTAGTTTTATAAAATTCTTCTTCACTTTGATAATTATTTTTTTCATTATCAAACTGAATCCCACCAAACATTACATCTTCTGAGACAGCTTTTAAATTTTTTTCGTCTAAATCCCATATTTTATCTTTTATCTCAAACCAAACATAATCTCCATCTTTATACGACTCCCCATTTGACAATTCAAATGGTTCACCATCAAATGAAGAATTAATTTTTATTCTAACTCCCCTTTTACCATTATACTCATATATTGGAACTTTTATTGGATTATAATTTGTATCATAATCATTATATTTTACTCCATCAAGTGTATAACTGCCACATGATAATAGCATTCCACTATTTAATCTATCCGTCCATTCAATTTGTTCATTTTTTAGTAGTGCATTATCTGCATATATTCCAAGTTTTAATTTATTTGCCCCTACTCTCACTCCGTTCGAGTTGATTTCATCGATTGATGAGAACTCTAAAGCTGGGCGAAAACCAACAGTACGATAAAAGGTAGCATAAAAATTCCCATTACCATAAGT
>CAPQQE010000041.1:0-894 GCA_948687865.1 uncultured Bacilli bacterium | reverse complement strand
TACCCTCATTATTAACCCATACTCCTATTGCTTTTGCAAAATCTGTTGGTTTTGCTTTTGTTCCTTTTTCTTTTATTATATCTAATTTATCTTTTTCAAATGTTTCATTAACTGTTAATAATGTTGCTTTCATACCATACACCTCTTTTAATAAATTATAACATATATTTCATTAAATTTAAGTTTTTTTACCAATTTTTTAAACTCTTCTTAAATCTACAATTTTCATTTGAAATTCTTACATGTTCACTAAAAGCATTTTTTCTCATATTAACATAATTATCATCAACTATTTGTTTAGCTCTTAACTTTTTTAAAGCCTTTATATGTTTTTTCATTCTTGACTTAGAAGATGCTCTTAATTTTCTAATTACTCTACCTTTACTTGTAAGTATGTGCCTATATCCTAAGAAATCAATTCCATTTGATACTTTTCCAATTTGGGTTTTTTGGTTTAAAGATAAATCTAATTCTAAATTTAATACCTTTTCTATTTCTTTTAGGGCATACCTTAAATAATTTTTATCCTCATGAACTAATATCATATCATCCATATATCTAACATAATATTTTATTCTTAATTTTTCCTTTATTAATCTATCTATTTGATCTAAATATAAAAGCGCAAACCACTGGCTAGTTTGATTACCTAAAGGAAGACCTTTATTTAAATTATTATAGTTTTTTATAAATACATCAACTAACCACATTTCATCAGATGAAAAACCTATTTTTACTAATTTATTTTTTAATATTTGATGGTTAATGCTAGGAAAATATTTACTTATATCACATTTTAAAAAATACACATCATTGCTACCTTTTTTTCTATAAACTTTTTTTAAGAATTTTTCAAGTCTCTTTATTCCAAATAAGGTACCTTTTTCTTTTCTA
>CAPQQE010000040.1:4622-10661 GCA_948687865.1 uncultured Bacilli bacterium | reverse complement strand
GTTATAAAATATACTACAGTAAATAAGTCATTCTCACCATTATCTTTAATAAAATGTCTTTTTTGATATTCATCGAGAATAACTTTAAATATACTCATTCTTGGGTTTGCAGCTAATCCTAATCCTGTGGCAATTGCAATTATTTTCCCTTTTTCAAAATTAATATCTCCATCACTTGGAACTCTATTATCCTGAATACTATCCATTGGATTACAATTTATTTTCACATAATCAACATTTTTAAATGATCCCTTTTCTAATCCCATGTAAGGGCCTAATTTTAATATATCGCGCATATCTCTTATTACTTCGACATCGGTATCAAAATATATTCCACCGTATTGATATAAAATATCGAATCTTGCATAATCTGAAACAAAAGCCCATTTCTTTCTTTTATACGCTTCTTTTATATATTCACATTTATTAAAGTCGTAATTTGATTCATTCCATTCTTTTATTTCATAATCAGGAAAATATTTTTTCCATGAATTGATACATTTTTTCGCATCTTCAGGTAAAGGATTCCCACCAAACCAACAATAATGAATAATCTTAGGAATCATATATTTTATCTCCTCTCTTAAAATACACTTTCTAAAAAATTTTTAAAATTTAAAAACTTCTTTTTATTCGATTGAAGTTTTTCTATACTTTCTTCTTTATTACCTTGTATAGATAATAAATTTATATTGCATTTTTTTAAATCATCAACTGAATCTGTATAAAGAAGAAAAAATTCATGGAGATTATTTTCATTTGGATCTCTATAACATTTAACTAATTCTTGAGCTTCTCTTACTTGTTCCGATTTTCTTTTTTCATAATATTCTTCCAAATTCATAATAACTCTACAAGGATTTCCCGCAGCAACACAATTATCGGGAATATTTTTATTTACTAATGAATTAGCGCCTATAATTACATTATTTCCTATCGTTATCCCTTTTAACAAAGTAGATTGTGTTCCTATAAAAACATTATTTCCAACAGTTACTTGTCCTGCCGATCCAAGTACATCACCATATTTACCTTTTAAAACACACCAATCAAAACCATGAGTTAAAATTGATACGCCTCTTGTTAATTTTACATTATTACCAATAGTAATCATATATGGTCTTGACTCATCAATAAAAAATAGTTTCCGGATAAAAATTTCTGTCCCTTCCCCAATTTTACTCCGATAGATCGCAAATAATTTATATATGTTTCTGAATCAAAACGTTCTTTTTTACAATTTTTCTTATCTTTTTTTATAGACATTAATTACTCTCCATTTTATCCGATATTAACTTTAAAACGACAAATATAATACATAGATGATTCTTTAATAAAAATGCTTTTAATTTCCAACTTTTATTAGGGAGAAAATTAATATTCATTTGTTGAATTGCCGATCTGAATTCATCATGATATGAAGCATATCGAACTCCTTTTATTTTATTAATAAAAGAAATATTACCTTTATCGGAAAAATACGCATATTGAATCGCTTCGGTCATCTCTGCTAAAACCCTATATGAAAAAGCTTGTTTACAATCTGATTTATCAAACACATTTGGTTTAATCAAAGACATAGATTTCATCATATAATCTATCGCTTTAGGTTGATATATATGAGAAATTGAATTTTCATTCATCACATAATAATACGATACCCTATTAGTTATAATCACTCCATTTGATCTTTTAATCATTTCATGGTTAAAAACCTGATCCGAACTCAGTTTTATTCCAATTGGAAAACTTAGATCTTTTATACACTTTTTACGTATAAGTTTAGAACAAACACCTGGATCTAAAACATTTAAATTATTAATAAATGATGATTTAAAATAAAAAAAATCCTTTTGCAATTGCCAAACTTTTTCTACTGATACATAGCATTCTTCTATCTTTTTTTGTACAATTTGTTTTTTTGGTATTTCATGCACTCTAACTACTTCTCCTGTTACAATATCAGCATTATATTTTTCTAATAAAGTCACTGAGTAAGTAATCCATCCTGATGATAAGCCATCATCGGAATCCACAAATACTACATATTCACCCTTTGAGGCTTTAATTCCAGCATTTCGTGCTGCCCCTTCTCCAGCATTTTTTTGATGTATTACTCTCACTCCATTCTCATGAGATGAGAGATAATCTAATTCTCTAGCATATTCCTCCTTACTTCCATCATCAATAATTATAATCTCTTTGTTACTATAATCTTGGCTTATCACTGTTTCAATGCAGTTTTTGAATAACTTGATATCTGTATTATAAAAAGGAATAATAATGCTAACTAATCCATTTTTCTTTTTCATAAGTCTCCTTCCTTTCAAAAAAAAGTATGATAGATTTCTGAACCACTCCACCCCATTCTTATTATCCAAATAACCCAACATATCCATAAAAGAAATATCATTATATTTTGATATGTTTTATTTCGCCTTACGCTTAAAGGAATAGAAATCATATATAAATAATCAAAAAATATAGAAAAACGAATCCCATACATTGTTTTTATGGAAAATAAAATAACCAAATAAATTAAAAAACCTATTAGATTCATTGTTTCTATTTTATTTTTTAACACCGAACTTTTATTATGTGTATTTAATCTTTTAAAGTACTGAAATAAATGTGTATTAAATAGAATAGGCATCAGTAAATAGCATAAAGAGACCAATATATATATTATAGAGTAAGATGATAATGGATTCACAAACCAATCCATTTTAGCTGTCCCTTCGATAAAGACCTTAAAATAAAATAATATATGTTCATCTGCTGTAATTTTAGCAACTATATTTGCTATTTGCGGAATAATTGCAGGAAATAAAATGATAAGTATATATACTATGTATTTCAGTTTTCTATTTCCAATACTTAATGCATAATACGACGCCAATACTAATATAATCCCATAAATCGACGATCTATGAAAAGCAATTGATATTAATAAAATAATTAAAATCCTCAGTTTAGATTTATTATTTATCACCAATACAAATGCATACAATATCAATGCACACACTACACTTTGTCTCATCATATTTAATGAATTATTGAAAAACATTAAGCAATAGACAATCATTACATTTGATATTGATAACTTATCTTTCATTTCATAGGCAGATAAAAAAATCGGTATAATTGTTAAAAATTGATAAAAAAATAAAAGTAGCCAAGTTTTATCTGTAAATAATGAACACAAATATACTAAAATAGCTCCCAATGGTTCATTTGATAAATCGGAATTAATAGTTAATAAATTGTGTAACGAACTACTTGATCGGGCTAGTCTCATAAAAGTAACTGGATACCCATTAGTATCAGTACCAACATCATTTGCTCTTATACCTGCAAAAATACTAATGACTAACATTCCAATTAACGCAAAAAAGAATCCATATAATTTTCTTTTTGAAATAGTATATTTTTTTATTTTTACATTTGGATTATACAAATCAAGTTCTTTTTCTGATTGTTTAAAAAAGAAAATAGAAACCATAAAAATGCACATATATTTGATGCTTGATATAATCAAAGCCATTATCAAATCCTCCTAAGAAAAAGCATAAGTAAAAAGTCAATATTTCTATATTCTTTATATTTCAATAATCGAATAGTATATTTATATTTTTTCGAACAATTTCCTAATAAATAACATATTTTTTGTTCCTCCAAATCTAGCTTTTCACCATATATTCTGTAAATATTCATGACAACTTTACTCCTTGTATTTCTCATATCCGAGCAAAAAAATCTTTTTATTTTTCTTTTAAAAGCTGTCATTTTATTATTTATCCCTATTGTATTATTATCATGGATTCTATAATATATATAAGAATTTCTATCAAATATTACAATTCCCAACAAATTAGCAATTGCATAAGTTATCCAATCATGGGAGATAAGATATCCATCATATTTACATAATTCTTTTTTTAATTGCTTATTAAAAACAAATGTGCATCCTGGAAGTATACTTTTAATTAAAGATTCTTTATAATTAATTACTCCCTGTACTCCAAATGCATTTTTTTTCATGATATTCTCTTTTGAATCTACAGCTATTACATCACTAGTGTATAAAGCGGGCATATTATAATCTCTTATCTTTTTTATTGCTTCTATTAATTTATTATTACACCATATATCATCTTGATCACAAAAAGCATAATAATCATACCCATCTACTATTTTTAAAATGTTCCAAAAGCTTTGAGCAAATCCTAAATTTTCTCCTTCAATAATTGTTATTCTTGGAGATTCTATTTTTTTAATTACATCAACAGTAGAATCACTAGAACCATCATCACGTATCACTATACTAATATCAACTTCTTTTTGATAAAGAAGCGTTTCTATTTGTCTTTTTACATATTTTTCGCCGTTATAAGTCGACATTAATACACATACTTTGCTATTCATCTTGTACTAACCTTTTGATCTGTTCCAAGTACCCATATCCGTTTTGTTTAGAAGGTTCTAAAATTGCGCCTTCTGCCCATTCATTCCAAGCATTTACCACTACAATATCATCAACATAATTTCTTTCTTTATCATTACAAAGCTGTTTTAAATACTTACCGAACTTTTTAGGATTAGATTCTATAATAATCATTCCTTTTTTTCCTTTTCTAGGACTATTATCAAAAGAAACAAACGCACCACGCCAAAGCTTTTTTCCATTATATGTTTCTTTATTATTTAATATTTTTTCCCATACATCATCGTATGATAATAACTCAGTCCATCCCATTTTTTTGAAAGCAATTCGTTTAGCTTTAGTAAAATTTGAAACATTATAGCGTAAAGCACAATGTGGTTCAAATTCTACTAATACATCAGAATTAATATTATGTTTTCCATTATTAAAAGAATTAATAAATTCTACTACATATATATTCTCTATGCCTTCATTATTTAAAACTTGATCCCAATAAGCAATCATCTCATTAAAATTATCAATTCTAGAACATGAATAAAAAAACATTACTGGGCGATTATTTATTTTTATATATCGACTATCTTTAAAAAATTGTAGCAAATAATTTATATGATCTCTCCAATCATCTACCCCTCCAAATTCTTGTTTAATTAATATATCATTATCTTTCCCATCCCAAGTTCTTGACCAAGTTTCATTTGCCCAACACATACAAAAATTTTGATCTATTTCAGGATGATTTAATAATAATTCACATGGTTTTTCTAATAACATCTTTCCATTAAACCAATAATGATAATAACAAAACCCATATATTCCAAATTTTTTTGCTAAACTAGATTGATAAGTTAATGTTTCAATATCCATCATATTGTAATAATTATCATCTAGAGGAATTAAAGGTTGTTGATGACCTTTAAACAGTGGCTTTGCTTTCTTTACATTATTCCAATCGGTAAAACCCTTTCCCCACCATTTATCATTCTCGGGAATACTATGATACTGTGGTAAATGCATTGCTATTACTTTCATTTTTCCTCCATAAAAATTAATTTCTATCTTTTCATTGATCATTGTATTAAATTATAGATCAATCCAATACAATTAAAAAAATTTCAGTCCCCATTTTTTAAAATAATACTTGGTGCTTTGTAAATGATATTTAAAAAGTTTTTTACTATGGTGTGATCCTTTTTTCCATTTATGAATTACTTTAGCATCGGGAAAATACATCAATTTCGAAACTTGATTTACTCTTTTGCATAAATCAGCGTCTTCGCAGTACATAAAAAAATTTTCATCAAACCCTCCCAAATCCTTAAATAAATCCGATCTAACAACTAAGAAAGATCCTTGCCCAAACGGAACTTGAAATGGTTGGGAGAAATCCATATTTTTCATGAGATGTTTATCTGCGCGCCTTTTAAAAAATCCTTTTAGAATCATTCGATTGAACATATCAAATATGGTTAATTCTCTTCTATATACTTCTTGTTTGTTTCCTTTTTCATCAGTAATATATGGAATAACCATTCCTACTTCTTCATGCAAGTCCATCCATTTAATGATTTTTGAAAAAACATCTTCAAAAAAGA
>CAPQQE010000040.1:0-4612 GCA_948687865.1 uncultured Bacilli bacterium | reverse complement strand
CCTTTTCCAAAACCCAGGTTTTCACCAACATCTAAATATTCTACGCCGTTTATATTATCTAGAAAAGATTTTATATTCTCTATATCTTTAGAACTTGATATTGTTGATCCATTATCTATAATAAATATCTCCTTCGTCAACTCATGAGAAGTATAATTTTCTATAGAAGTTACTACTTCTTTTACATCTTTATAATCATTGTATGCCACTATGCTTATCGAAAGTTTAACTGACATTCGCTTTACTTCTCCTTTTTTATTAAATAAATAAGCTGTATAAATTATTAGCTATATAAATATTGTATATAAATTAAATTTAAAATAACTAATTAAAGTTAGTTATCATCTAAATAATGAAGTATTTCAATTTAAGAGATAAAAATAAGTATTAACTTTTATGAATCTTTCACAAAAAGAATTCCCATTTTTGCATACACATCCTTTGCGTCTGTTGTTGCGACCAGATTCAGTTCCTTTTCTGCCAGATACTTTTCTATATATTCATCCTGAATGGGACTGATCCTTTGATTGATCAGATCCACCTTTTCAGGAACAATGTCCACTGCAATCACCCGATTATGCTGTGCAAGCAATGTCGCAATCGATAAGCCGACATAGCCTGTTCCTGCTACTGCAATCGTCTGATAAGCCATAAAAACTCCTCCCCTCATTTTCTTTCTTGTTCTTTATACGAATCCATACAATAGGATAGTTTTAGAATCAAGGACGACTAATAAAATATGATATAATATACTCGTAATAAAAATAATACCACACTTGAGGCAAACCTCAACATAAAAATATGATATTGTGGGAATTTATTTCTTTTTATCTTCACTTTAACCTTAAATCACTTTATATTTTTATAACAATCCCTTTTATAAGTATGTGAATTTATATAATATTATAAAGAAATTGATCTCTATCATAATGAAAGGGACTGCTGTCATAATAGATCAACAGTCCCTCTAATTTCGGGTATTCATTTTACATCCATTGGAACTCATAATTCCATAAGTCTTTTTTCCAATACTTCTTCACCATATATATTAGGAACCGCTCCAAACAATGATTTCATTTCCTTTACTCTATCACTTTTTGAAAGTGTGTCCTTTAGCTCCAATGTTCTCTGATCGTCAAATAAAATAATGATTGGCTCTTTTTTGGCTATGTCTAAATATTTATCCAGGTCTAATCGAAACTCCTGCACCGTTACCGTCATAATGGTTCCTTTCTACTACTCCACATCCGACAACCCCTCCTGCCTCATCAGGACCTCCATCGTTGAAATATCAGGCCGGATATCCAGTTCCCTGTCTTCATAAAAATAATCGAGCAGATTATCAAATATCATATTGATCTTATTCATGCAATGTCCATTCTAAATCTTTTTTGATCAGTTCTCCTTTTCTTTGATATAGGTACTCAACAGAGATCGAACATCCAGAATTATATTCCCCATAATTCCGTCAATACTACATCATCACTATTTGGGCGAATCGTTTCTTCTTTTTCCACTTTAACAAGAATCGGAATCTTAAATGCAGTTCCTGTTATGATTACTTCTCCTTGACCAAGCATAGGAATTGTCTTATAAGTAAATAAATCTAATGTTGGCATAGTATTCTCCAGCATACTTAAATCTTTGTCATTCACTAACCTGTGAATTACATAATTATGCAATTGAGACATTATAGTTGGTGATATATCAGCTGGCCTTTGGCTGGAAAGAGTTAAATAGAAACCAAATTTTCTTCCTTCTTTTATAATTTCTTCAAAAATAGATAATCGATAATCTTGCCAATCATCACCAATACTTTTATGCTGACTATTCAGAATATTATGCGCTTCATCAATAATCAAATGAGTAGTATTCTGAACCGTTTTTCCTTGCACCTTCTTTTTATGCTCATCATAAATCATTTTTGATAATAACATTGGCAAGAGCCTGGAAATATCCTTATTGGCATCAAGCAAAGAAATAATAGTAATCGGGTATTCTTCGGATTCTTTTTTATCAATTATATTAATCACCTTATCTAACGATTCAATCGCCGGACGTATACGATTAAAAAGAGGGTTAATAAAATCAGCCTTTGTAGAGTTATGAAATATCTCAAAAACTCTTTGAAATTCAAGAAACATTAAGAATCTTTTTAGTTTAGTTACACGTGAATAGTTTTCACTTAATTTATTTTTAATTTCATCTAAACGTAAATACTCAATTCCTTGATCGTGAAAAATTCCATCTTCAATAATAGTAATTCCTTCAATTGTTACTTTTGAACTTCCAAAGTGCACTTTTGAACCCATTGATATCAATTTTTCTAATAATGATTCCTCCACTCCATTATTTTTAGCCGCTAATATCCAACTTTCTATATGTTCGATATTATTAGCACCTTTAAGAGTTTTAAGAATAGATTTTAATAAACCAATTTCAAAATGTGCAAAATGGTTTTCATCCTTTATTCTTGAAAATTGTGATATTGCCTTTTTTAAAAATGGAACCTGGGTGGCAGGACGTGCATCAAAAAGTAAAGATAATATGTCAGCATCAAATAAGTAATTGCTAAGAATATCTAACTTATCACTATTTAGCCTAGTGTTAATTCTTAACAGATGTTTTTGAGACTGGTTCACCCCAAACATATCGTTTCCACAATATTCTCCATTAAAATCAATAATATAGAATTTTGATTTTGATAATATTTTTTCAATTTGTTTAGAGCGAAAGAGCTCTAAATATAATTTATGTAAGGTATTCGATTTTCCAGATCCTGTGTTTCCAAAAATCCCAATGTGAGATGCGAAAAATCTATTAATAGGAATCTGTACAGAGTATTCTTCAAGAACCGTTTTCCCTATAGAAATTAATTTCTCATTCTTTTTTAGTCCGTATACTATTTTTAGTTCATCTTGTGTAGTTAAAGTCACTTCATTTCCGATCATCGGAACATACTTACTGGTAATCTTAAATTCGTGATTTTCAATAACTCCTTTTGTCTTTAGTTCAATTACACGGTTAATTGAATTTTTATGAAACCTATTATCAAATTCTTCGCTTTGAACAGTATTCTGTTGATCAATAATTTTTTCAGACACTACAGAAGCAATGATCCTAATATCATTTTGATTAACTGTTAAATACGCTCCTACTTTTATCCCTGAAAGTATTTCTCCTCTCCAGATTACCTTTGTATCATTTACCAGATTGTAAACTCCTACTTTTGAATATTGATCATTTACTTCTACAATCACACCAATTGGTTTATTAATCATTTTTATTCCCCTCAAAAATATTAGTTAGATCTTTAATAGTAAATGTTCCATTTTCATCATTGCCAAAATCCCCACTTGATAATATACATAAATTATTTTTACATTTTTCGATTCCGAGATTCTTTAATATAGTGGTTTTATCATCTTTATTGAAGCAAAATACATATACCATTAATTCCGGATTTTGAAGGGCTCTTAAAAACATTTTCGCAATATGCTTATCTTGAAAAGAAAATCCAATCACAAATAATACCGATTGTGGTTTATCTAATTCTAGCTGAAATACTCGTAGCATATCATGAAAATAATTATTCAAAAAAGTCTCTTCTCCTTCGATACCTGTTGGTTTTACGACAATACAATCATCTAATACAAAATGACGAATTATTATCTTTTCATCTTGTTTTTCCCAATTCACAGAACCATGAGGTTTGATCATATTAATTGCAGGAATTTCGTTGATATAATTATCATTTAACCCTTTATAAGCAACTACTCTATTATAATTTGAAATATCCAACACTCGTTCAAAGTATCCATTTGAACCATCATTGAATACAAGTCTGTTATCAACTGATAACTCATCTATTGCTTTTTCAATAAACAAATCGTAATTGGTAGTAAATATATTAACACTTCTTGACACCTGTCTCGAATTCGACTGATTAAGCATCTGTATTACTTGTGACAAGAAATTATGATAATTATTATAGGTGGTTTTAACCTCTTCTGAATAATCAATCTTCTCTAACAGTTGGCTACTTACCTTTTTGATTTTCTGAAGCAATTTATCGTTTCTTTCTTTTTCATCCTCGCCCTGAATTGATCCCATTAACGGGATTGCAGGATACGAAACACCTGAACCAATCAAAAAATTCAATTGTTTAGTAATAGCTAGTTCTTTAATTAATTTCTTTAATTCTTTTCCTTTTATTCTGTAAATCATTTTTGGCTAAAATGCTGTTTTGGCTAAACTTCCCCCTTTCCCCCGTTACATCATGCTAACTTTGGTTTATAATAGTCACAAGATCTATTGCGATTTCTTCTTTTGTCTTACCGAGATCCAGTAGATCCCGGATGACCGTTTTAAAGTTTCTCTTGGCTTTGCGAAGGCTCAGTTCGCGCGGTCTTCCATTGTCATCCATATCTTTTGGATGCCATTCTGCGCCATCTTTCAACATTGACCAGATACTGACAAGTATTTTCCTGGCAATCGCGATGATGGCCCTTTTTTTTCCTTGTCTTCCTGCAATTCCGTTGAACTTGCACCGATAATACGGATTCTGCGCCTTGATAGCTGCCCACGCACACTCCACGAGAACCGGTTTGAG
>CAPQQE010000039.1:9265-10921 GCA_948687865.1 uncultured Bacilli bacterium | reverse complement strand
TTCTTGAGAGTGTTGGTTATAAAATAGATGGTATAGATTTAAGTGAAAATATGGTTTTACTTGCAAAATCTAAAACAAAAAAAGCAAATATTATAAAAGCGAATATACTAGACTATAAATTAGATGAAAAATATGATGCAATAATATCTATGCATTCTGTATTTAATCATTTAAAAAGTTATAAAGAATTTGAAATAGCGCTTAAAAACTCACTTGATCATCTAGAAAAAGATGGGATCATGTTAATTGATTTAGATAATAGAAGGATGGATGGAGATTTTTATGATGAAGTAGATGGTAATAAAAGACACTTAGAATGTTTTTATTGTGAAGAATATAATATGCAGATAAGAACAATTGATTTTACAATAGGCCTTAAAACATTCACCTTTGAGCATGAATATTTTATATATAAAAAAAGAAATTTAGAGAATATATTAGATAAATATAATATAAGCTATGTTTTAACAACAAACTTTTTAAAACAAAGAGCAAAATATGATTCAGATAGAATTCATATAGTTATAAGGAAACTTTAATATGAAAGAATATATAGTAAATAATAATATAGATTTATACAATTTTTTAAGAAATGCGCTACCAAAATTATCTAAAAATAGTATAAAAAATTTAATAAGTAACAAAAAGATATATGTAAATAATACATTAATTACTAGATATAATTATGAATTAAATAATGGAGATAAAGTAATAATAAAAGAAAGAATATTAAATAATATTGAAATTATTTATGAAGATAAAAATATAATAGTTATTAATAAGCCTTCTTCATTACTAACAATATCAACACAAAATGAAAAAATAAAAACGGCATATCATTATGTAAGTGAATATTTAAAGAGCAAAAATAAAAATAATAAAGTATTTGTAATTCATAGACTTGATAAAGATACGTCTGGAATAGTAATGTTTGCTAAAAATGAAAAAATAAAAAAATTATATCAAAATTCCTGGGATGAATTAGTAAAAAAAAGGCGTTACTATGCGATTATAGAAGGAATAATGAAAAATAAATGTGGCACTATAAAAAGCTATTTAATAGAAGAAAATAATTATGTGCATAGTACAAATAAAGACAAAGGTAAACTTTCTATTACAGAATATAAAGTATTAAAAGAAAAAAATAATATATCAATGCTTGATATAAATTTAAAAACAGGAAGAAAAAATCAAATAAGAGTTCATATGAAGGAAAATAATACTCCTATTTTAGGAGATAAAAAATATGGAAGAAAAACAAATTTAATTAAAAGGATGGCACTACACGCATATAAATTAGAAATTATTGATCCTATAAGTAAAAATTTATTTATATTTGAAACAAGTATGCCAAAAGAATTTAATAATATAATTTAATGTATGTATTTAACTTTTACTGTTTAAAATATAAATGGTGATAAATATGAATATTTTAATAACAGGAGCAGCATCAGGAATTGGATATAATACAGGAATTATGCTTGCAGAAGATGGATACCACGTATTTTTAACAACAGAAGATGAAAAACAATTAGAAGTATTAAGAGAAAAAGTAGAAGGTAATGAAAATATAGGAACATTTAAATTAGATGTAAATGATAAAAAAGATATAGAAAATAATAATATTTTTAATACACTTATAATTTCGCCACCAGG
>CAPQQE010000039.1:7102-9255 GCA_948687865.1 uncultured Bacilli bacterium | reverse complement strand
TGTACTAATTAGTAATGCAGCTGTAGGATATGGTGGCAGCATAATTGATACCGATATAAAAAAGTTAAAAGAATGTTATGAAGTAAATGTTTTTTCCAATTTTGAGATAATTAAAAAAGTAGTAAATAAAATGCTTGATAAAGGATCAGGAAAAATAATTATAATGTCTTCTATGATTGCTAATATACCACTAGCGTTTTTTGGAATATATGCTAGTTCAAAGGCAAGTATTTCAATGATTGGTCAATGTCTAAAGAAAGAAGTCAAACTACTAAATGATAAAGTAAAAATAGTTTTAATAGAACCTGGAATATATAAAACAGGATTTAATAGATATATGATAGAAAATAAATATGATAATAACTTTAGTAGATTTTCAAAATTAAATGATTCTATTAGAAATTTAGAAAATGAAATACTTAATTTTGCTGGATCTAATAATTTAAATTCTATATCGAAAAAGATAATAAAAGTAGTAAAAACTAATGATCCAAATACAATTTATAGAGCGCCTTTGTTGCAAAATATACTTATAAAAATGTATATTAAACTATTAAAAAAATAATTAAAAGTACTAGAAAAAAATAATTTATTGATATATAATATTTATGCATTCTTGCTAGAAAGAAAATAAATATGTATCAAAGTTTAAGAACAAATGAATTACCAGATAGTTATGTTGTTTTTGATATAGAAACGAGTGGACTTAATCCTTCTAAGGATAAAATAATAGAAATAGGAGCGATTAAATATATAAATAATAAAAAAGTAGATGAATTTACTTATTTAATAGATCCACATATAAAGTTAAATCAAATAATAACAGATGTAACAGGTATTACAGATGATGATTTAAGGGGTAAGGAAACTATTGAGATAGTATTACCTAAGTTTTTAGAATTTATAGAAGACTATGTAATAATAGGACATAATGTTAAATTTGATTATGATTTTATAAAATATAATATAAAGAAACTACATCTAAATGATATAAAAAATAGAATAGTAGATACTTTGTTTCTATCAAGAATAACTATCTATGATAGTAAAAATCATAAACTAAAGACATTAAAAGAATATTTAAAATTAAATTATAATTCACATAGAGCACTAGATGATTGTTTAACATGTAATGCTTTATATCAGTATTGTAAGAAAAAAAAGCAAAAGAATTGACATTGTTTATATAAATAATTATAATAACCTCTGGGTAGGAGATTTTATTATGCATAAAGATATGATGAAAGTTATAAACTCAGAATTTCGAAAGTCGAAAATAGAAGTAAATGCTATTAAAAATAATATGGATACGTTAAGAAGAAATATAGATAATTACGAAATTGAAAAGAAAAATTTAGAACATGAGTATTCATTATATAGAAGAAAAAAATCATTGGTACAATTTAAACATGATTTATTAATGATATTAACACTTGGCACTTATACAATATTATCTAAAAAACACTATGAATATGAAATCGATGATATTGAGGGTAGTATTACTGGAACTGTGTTTAAAACACACGATTTAGAAAAAGATAAAGACTTTAATGAATTTAAATTAAAATTATCAGAAGAATGTTTAAATGCCGCTATGCAAGAATATGAAAAATTAGAGTTTTTACTTTCTTTATCAGATGAAGAAAAAGAAAAATATTTTAATTACAAAATGGGAGATAATAATAAAAATATCCAATGAATATATGTAATATTAAAAACTATAGTGAAAATTAAATAAATGACATTAAAAAACTAGTTAATACTGGTTTTTTTTGTTATAATTAATGCATAGTTGTTAGGAAGTGAAAGAGTGAAAATTGCAGATAATTGGAATGATTATAAATTGCTCGATATGGCAGATGGAATGAAATTAGAAAACTGGAATGGTATAATTTTATCAAGACCAGATCCACAAATAATTTGGAGTGAAAAACAAAATTTAAATGCTTGGAATAAAGTAAATGCAGTTTATCATAGAAGTAAAACTGGTGGTGGATTTTGGGAATATAAGAAAAATACAGTTGATAGATGGACAGTTAATTATAAAGATTTAGTATTTAATATTAAATTAATGGGATTTAAGCATACAGGTTTATTTCCAGAACAAGCAGTAAACTGGGATTATATGATAGATAAAATAAATAATAGTAATA
>CAPQQE010000039.1:2423-7092 GCA_948687865.1 uncultured Bacilli bacterium | reverse complement strand
AATAAAAGTTCTTAATTTATTTGCATATACTGGTGGAGCAACTGTAGCGTGTGCTTATGCAGGTGCAGATGTAGTTCATGTTGATTCATCTAAAGGAATGACACTATGGGCTAAAGAAAATATAATAAGTTCTAATTTAGAAGATAAGAATGTAAGATTTATAGTTGATGATGTCATAAAGTTTGTTGAAAGAGAAATAAGAAGAGGAAATAAATATGATGCGATTATAATGGATCCTCCTTCATTTGGAAGAGGATCAAATAAAGAAGTTTGGAATTTAGAAGATAGTTTATTTAAATTAGTTAAACTATGTGAAGAAGTATTAAGTGATAAGCCATTATTTTTCTTGATTAATTCATATACTACTGGTATTAGCCCAATTGTACTTGAAAATATACTTAATCTAACAATAAATAAAAAATATAACGGAGTTATTACATCAGGTGAAGTTGGAATAAAAATGGAAGATAGTAACATTATATTACCATGTGGAATATATGGAAGATGGGAAGACCATGAATAAGTTAAATATATTATTTGAAGATAATCATATAATAGTAGTCGAAAAACCATTTAATATTCCTTCACAAGAAGATTCATCAAAGGATATTGATATGTTATCAATAATAAAAAATTATATTAAAGAAAAATATAATAAAAGTGGAAATGTTTATTTAGGATTAGTTCATAGATTAGATAGACCAGTATCTGGCGTTATGGTTTTTGCAAGGACAAGTAAAGCAGCAAAAAGACTTAGTGATGATATAAAAAATAATAGATTTCATAAATCATATATAACTATTGTTCATGGTAAATTAAATAAAGATAAAGACAGATTGGTTAATAAATTAACTAAAAATGCAAAAACAAATACATCATATATAGATAATATAAATGGAAAAGAATCAATATTAGAATATGAAGTTTTAAAGTATGATAAAGAAAAGGATTTAAGTTTTTTAAAGATAAATTTAATAACAGGTAGGCATCATCAAATAAGAGTACAATTAAGTAGTATTGGTAATCCAATATATGGTGATCAAAGATATGGTTATGAAGATAAAAAACAAATCGCACTTTATGCATATAATTTAAAATTTTATCATCCTGTAAAAAAAGAATTAATGGAGTTTAAATATTTTCCAAAAGAAGATGATGTTTGGAAAATGATAGAAGAAGTAAAGGAGATGTTGTAAATGAAAAATTTATATATAGATTTTGATGGGGTTATATTAGATACACTTCCACCAGTATATAAGCTAGCTAAACAATTAAATTTAGATGTTAAGACTCAAACTAAAGAAGTTGGCATGTTATTTGCAAAAATAGATTGGGAAGAGTTAATAGAAGATTCTATAGATTTAAACGATAGTGTAAATGCTCTTTCTAAATTAGCAAAATCAGGTAAATTTAATATATCGATTTTAACTCATGTTAATTCGCTAAAGGAAGCTAAAGCTAAAATAAAGTTTTTAGATGGAATTACTTCTGATTTAACAATAATACCTGTCCCATCTGGTATATCTAAAACTAAGATGACTCAAACAAAGGGTGCTATACTAGTAGATGATTTTTCTAAAAATTTAGAAGAATGGGAGGAATCAGGGGGAATTGGTGTTAAATTTTCTAAGATAAAAGAAGATAATTGCTCATTTAAAAATATAACATCATTAGAAGAATTATTAGATATGTTTGATTAGAGGTCAAAATGAAAGTAGAAAAAGTAGTAGTTGGATTATTAGAAGAAAACTGTTATTTATTAATTAAAGATGATAAATGCATTATAGTAGATCCAGGAGATGAATATAATAAAATAAAGAATAAAATAGAAAGTCTTAATCTTACAGTAATAGGAGTATTAATCACACATGCACATTTTGATCACATAGGAGCACTTGATAAATTATTAAATGATTATAATACTTATGTATATTATCATAATATAAATAATGAAATAGTATATGATAAATTAATAGATGTAAAAGAAGAAAAATATCAAATATCTAATTTTAAGTTTGAAGTAATATATACAAAAGGTCATAGAAATGATTCTGTAACTTATTATTTTTATAATGAAGGTATAATGTTTACTGGGGATTTTATATTTAAATTATCAATAGGAAGAACTGACCTAGAATATGGTAACTATCAAGATATTATTAATTCTATTGATAAAATAAAAACATTTAATGATAAAATAATCATATATCCAGGTCATGGAGAAGAAACTAATCTTAAATATGAGATAGAAAATAATTATTATTTTAAGGAGAATAAATAATGAAAAATATAGCTGACATTGAAAAAGAAAAATATTATGAATCTATTCTTAATATAATAAAAAGAAATAAATTTAATTTTGCTAAAACTGAATTAATAAAGTTTTTAGATTTATATCCATATGAAGAGGATGCTGTTATTTGTTACTTAAAAATTCTATTAAAACATGGTGAATTAAATGAAGCTATGAATTTATGCGAAGAATATATTTATAATGATGGTGTAGCATTTTATTATGCCCTAATTTTAAAAAACTATGGAAATAATGAAGAAGCAAAAGAGATTCTTTTGAACTTATTTGATAGAGGTAATGAAAGAGCCTTGGTTGTTTATATAACTATTCTTATAAAGGAGTTAAAATATAAAGAAGCATATAAATATTATTTATTAATATCAACTGAATATAGGGTTAATCATATTGTAGAGATGGATGTTTTAAGAAGGAATATATATAAACATATATTCCCTGAGTTAAATGAAACTATGAGTTTTGAGAATTTGCCATATTTCTCAGAACAAATAGTAAAATATAGTGAAGACCGTTTGATTAATAAATTACAATTGTATGGTGATGAAAAAAATTCATTTAGAGAAAATATTGATTTATTAGATGTTATTAAATATGCAAAAGCGAGAATATCATCTTTAAAACCACTATATTATGATGTATTTGATAAATATATTATTAGATATCCTAATATAGGATTCTCAAATAGAAAAAATACTAATTATATAGCTGTTATAACTAATATTAATACTAAAGAAATTGTTAATATATATCCATGCAATTGCTCTAATAAGATTATATTAAAACAGGAAGAGGAATTATATAAAAAATATAAAATGGAATAAAATTATTCTATTTTTTTATTTTATACATATATTTAACTGTAATATTAAGGAGGCAAAAAATATGGAAACAATCAAAGTTTCATCAAAATCAAATCCTAATTCAGTAGCAGGAGCACTTGCTAATGTATTTAGAGAAAAATCACAAGTAGAAATGCAAGCAATAGGGGCGGGTGCTTTAAATCAAGCAATTAAGGCAATTGCAATAGCAAGAGGTTTTGTAGCTCCATCAGGTAAAAATTTAGTGTGTATACCCGCATTTACTGATATCTTAATTGATTCAGAGGAAAGAACTGCTATTAAACTAATTGTAGAAGCTAGATAAGCTTCTTTTTTAATTATATATTGAATTTAATAATAAATATTATATAATATTATCAAGAAATATAAACTATATAAGAAGATATTAAATAAGTTTATATGTGTATTAATACCAATGAAATAATAAAAAATCTAGAAGTAATTAACCTAACTATAATTCAAGATATTATACTAAATATAGGAGTATTAATTATATTTTCTTTAGTATTTATCATTTTGCCAATATCGTAACAAAAAAGAAGTTAAAAATAAATTAAAATTAAGATAAGAAAATGAGTAATGATTTTCTTATTTTTTTACGTTTTATCTAAAGAGATAATAAAAAATAGTATAACGACTATTTTCTATTTCTACTACCTTTATTTTCATTGCGTAAATCTGGATTACTACCTATCTCAAACATTACCTCTTCCATTTTCCAAAATTCTTCCCCTGAAGGTTCCGGATAATGATTTCCTTTAGTTGCTCGATCCCTTAATTCAAAATATATATCACATAAGGTTGGATTTTGATCTTGTATACTTAATTTGCCTAATAATAAAGCAAATTTTTGATATTCTTCATTTGATAAAGGTAATGGTAACTCTTTATCATCATTATCATCATTCTTCTGATGATAATCAGCAAGAATATCATATTTTCCCCAACCTCTATCTTCCAACTTTTCATCAATACGTTTTTCAACGCTTTTACCATCATTCATAATTTCACCTCTTAAATATAATTATACCATTTAATAATAAACTTTCTAGATGTTTATTAATTTTCTTGATTAATTGACACATTCATGCTAGAGTAAGCCACATGTATATCTAGGGGGAGGTTATTTTATGGGAATAAATATAGAAAAAATTTCTTCATTAAACTTAACTGAAAAAGAGATTATTATTTATGGCGAAACAGCTAAAGTATATAGAACTATGGGATTTGACTTCTGTTATAAGAAATATAAAAATAGTCTATGAATACAAAAAAGAAATATAATTAAAGAAAATCTTATGAATCTTTCTAATACTAATTGTCCTAATTATTTAGTTATGCCTGATACGATTTACTTAGATGAAGAGGAAGATACTGATAACATTTCTATTATGAATATGTATCGTGAAATTATAGCAGCAAATAAAACATCAATATTAACAAATATATGTGATGTTAAAAGAATCAAAAGTGAAGAAAGCAATCATGCTTCTGAAATAGATGCTGATGTAAAATTATA
>CAPQQE010000039.1:1261-2413 GCA_948687865.1 uncultured Bacilli bacterium | reverse complement strand
TTATATATAAGAGATAAAAAAAGAAAGAATTAGATAGTAACTAATTCTTTCTTTTAATTTCAATTAAATATGGTGCATTTATGTTATTAGTATTATGATATTCATTATAATTTATATTATTCTTTTCCAAAAATTTCTTAATTTCTATATCTTCTTTTTTACCTTCTTCGTGAGGATACAATACTATTAATATTATTCCTTTATTATTTAGCATATTTAGTGCTTTTTTTAATGAATTTAATGTGCTTATATGATTTGTAGTAATGCTTTTGTCACTACCAGGTAAATATCCTAAATTAAATAGTATTAAACTTATCTTGTTTTTATAATCATTTAATAAGATATCTATATTTTCATGACTCTCATTAAATAGTTTATAATTAGTAACATTGTTTTCATCTAATAATTTTTTTGTCCTTTCAATGGCTATACTTTGAATATCAAAACCAAATACTTTTCCACTGTAAACTAAATTACATAAAAATAAAGTATCATTTCCATTACCCACAGTCATATCAATTACTAAATCATTAGGTTTTAGATTATTTTCTATAAGCTGTTTAACTTTATTTAAAATACTTCTATTAAATCCTTGATAAGTATTTCTTTTTAATAATTCTTTATCTATTTCATTAAGTACACCAAATTTTTTAGTTAACCAGTTTGGTTCGATTAACTCATTTTTATCAGGGTCACCAGTAATTCTATTAATTACAATATTCTCGTTTAAATATTCTAATTGATCACATACAATATTTACATATTCTTCTTTTGTTAAAACGTGGAAATTCTCTTTTAAATACATTTTAAAGAGTTTAGTATCCTTTAAAATATGGAGCATATGTATTTTAATACCTAATATTTTTTTATTACTTAAGTATTTAGCAGTTTCAATCATCATATCTTTAGTTTCATAAGGCAAGCCATTTATAATATGAACAACTACATTTATATTTCTATCATTTAATTTCTTCAAGCAATCTTCAAATTCTTTTAATGTACTGCCACGATTAATTAACTTTGCTGTTTTATCATGTATAGTTTGAAGACCAAGTTCTATTACTAAATCTGTTTTTGAGTTCAATTCACATAAGTATTCTAATACTTCATCACTAATAGAATCAGGACGCGTTGCAATATTAAGACCTAAAA
>CAPQQE010000039.1:282-1251 GCA_948687865.1 uncultured Bacilli bacterium | reverse complement strand
TCACGATAAAAATAGAAATTACTTTAAAAAAACTCAAGAAATTAACTCTTGAGTATAATAATACATCTAATCAATATTTATAGTTGTTTTCCACAACCAGGACAAAATCCATTTGCTCCTACTAAACTAGAACCACATCTATCACATTTTAATTCTTCTACTTTAGCATATGTATTAGTATTTGCTTGAAAATAACCAATATATTTAGCATCCGGCCACTTTTTATGTAATTTTTCTTTTACTTCATTAAACTGCGTTAATAAATCAGTTTTATTTTCATAGTAATCACCAGACCCATGAGAGCAATAGATACACCCTCAATAACCTCTAGTGCCATCTATATTTGGACATGAAAATCCTGCATTTAAACTTATTTTACTGACTTTACAGCCAAATTTGTTTTTATAAAAATAATCTAGTAATTTAAAGTATGATATCTTTTGTTATCAAGTGTATATTTAAACATAACCTTCACCTAGTAATATTTTAGCACATATGTTACAATTAATTTGGATTTTAAAGGAGAATATTATGAAATTATTTAAAAAGATTACAAATTTAAGCACTGATAATGTAAAAAAGATACCACTAACAATTATTTTATTAGTATTAACATCAATTATATTTATTGCAGATATATTTAAAAATTCTAATATTATTACTTATATAAAGAACTTATTTATTTTATTATTTTTTACTATATTCTTTGTAGAGGTAGCATTTAGTAATAAAAGAAAAAGATTAATAGGATATATCCTGTCAATAATATTTGTTTTAATATTAAATCATTGTTCTTTATATCATATATTTTTAAAATGTTGCGTGCAGTCAGATTTTAATTTATATATGGAGTATATTTTATGTGCATATGTAATATTTATTAGCGCACTTTCTATTTATATCATATTTAGAAAATCAAAATTAAAGTTTTATGAATATGTTAATGTAGTCTTTAGTAATATATTTAAA
>CAPQQE010000039.1:0-272 GCA_948687865.1 uncultured Bacilli bacterium | reverse complement strand
ATAAGTTCACTTGGAATTTTATTTATACTTATCTTATGTGATGATTTGATTTCATCATTTGAGAATTTTACTGAAATTAGTAGGGTATTATATACATTATTATCAATGCTTTATTTATTATCAAACGTTATTATATCTTTAATAGACACTGATGGTAAAAAGATAACAAATTTATTTAAAGGGATAAGTTTATATTGCTTTTTCCCAATAACAATAATATCTATTTTAATAATATATTTTCATATTATTAGTATATTAGTAACAAAAAATAT
>CAPQQE010000038.1 GCA_948687865.1 uncultured Bacilli bacterium | reverse complement strand
TCTTTTTAGCTTTAATACTTCATATCCAAAATTTTCAAATATTCTTTTTACTTCATGATTCTTACCATCATGTATAGTTATTTCAACTATACTAGTATTTGATTTTTTATCTATACTTTTTAACTTAACTCTATCAGGTATACATTTTATATTATCAATTATTACACCTTTTTTTATTTTTTTAATTGTATAACCATCTATAATACCTTTTAATTTTGCTATATAAACTTTTGGGATATTATTCTTAGGATGAAGCATCATATTAGCAAATTCTCCATCATTAGTTAATAATATTATCCCTGTTGTGTCATAATCAAGTCTTCCAACAGGATATAACCTTTTATTTGAATTAAAGAAATCTACTACGGTTTTTCTTCCCTTATCATCTTTTGTTGAACTTATTACCCCTCTTGGTTTATATAATATATAGTATTCCTTATCTTGTTTTACAATTACATTCCCATCTACAATAATTTCATCACTTTCACTTACTTTAGTTCCAAGTTCTATTACTTTTTTACCATTTACAATTACTTTCCCTTTTTCTATATATTCCTCTGCTTTTCTTCTAGAACAAAATCCAGAATCTGATATTGCCTTTTGTAATCTAACCATAATAAATTCTCCTCGCAACAAAAGTATAACATGATTTTTAAAAATAATCAAAAGTTATTTATATTATCTAGTATAAATAGTCTCTTTATGTACACTTTTATTTTTAAAGAATACTTCTATATATCCTACCTCATTTGTATCTTTATTTGGTTTATTATAAATAATTACATTAGTGTTAATATTATCTCTTTCATTATTTTTCATAAGATAATAATAGTTATTCTTAACATATAAGTTTTTATATTTTTTTGCTTTTATTTTTATTTTATCCTTATTTATTATGAGATAATTTCTATAATTTGAAAAACCATATTCATATAATTTTTTATGTGTATTAAAGTCATCTTTATCATTAAATGTAACTGTAATTAAATTAACATCTTTTTTAGTTGCACTTGTTACTAAAGTTCTTTTTGCTTTTTTTGTATAACCTGTTTTACCTCCAGTTGCATATTTATAACTAAAAAGTAATTTATTTTTATTAGTCCATAAATACGTTTTTTCATCCGTTTGTACTGTCCATTTTTTAGTACTAGAGATTTCCCTAAAGTCATATAAGTTATTCGCATATTTCATTAGTATTGCCATATCCAAACACGTTGAATAATTACCAGATTCATCGTCATCAAGTCCAGATGGATTATTAAACACAGTATTATTCATACCTATTTCATTTGCTTTTTTATTCATTTTATCAACAAATAATTCATGACCTCCTAAATAATCTTCTATTGCTAAAGAGGCATCATTCCCACTTCTTAGAAGAAGACCATAAACTAAATTTCTAAGGGATATTTTTTCACCTACAGAAACATATATTCCTGATCCATGAGCTTTTGTAACACTATCATTAATGGTTACTATTTCATCTAATTTCCCTGATTCTATTGCTATTACTGCTGTCATTATTTTAGTTGTACTAGCTATTAAATGTTTTTCATTTATATTTTTTGAATAAAGTATTCTTCCTGAATCTTGATCTATTAATATTGCATTGGCGCTTGGTATTGATAAAGCATAAGAATTACTAATAAATAATAAAAATAAAGTTATAAAGATTATAATTTTTTTCATATTCATACCTCTATAACAATGTATGAAAAAAAGACTATAAATAGTCTTAAGAAATATATATTCCGTGTAATTTTTCTATATCACTATTACTTAATTGATCTAATTGCCATTCTCCATTAACTTTGGTTAATGTAAATTCTATAGTATATTTAACAGTATCAGTAACTTTTTCCATTTCAGATATTTTATATTCCATAAATTTATCTTCATCGTAATCATTTGTTGTATTATTTTGGATATTATCTTTAACGTTATTTACACCATCTTTTATATCTTCAGCTGTATTTTTTGCTCCTTCTTTTATGTCTTCAGCTGTATTTTTTGCTCCTTCTTTTATATCCTCAGCTGTATTTTCTACATCATCTTTAATAGTAGCAGTTTTTTTATCTTTTGAGAATTCTTCTTTATGATTGTTTAAATACTCATTAGATTTTCTAATTGCAGAGGCGTAATCCTTTACTGTTATTTCAACTTCTACAACTGCATTATCATCTTCAATGATTTCATCTTTTATTTCATATTCCATATTCTTATATTGATTAGTCATTAAAGTTTTGTATCTACTTTGATGATCTTCAACAGTAATATCATTTTTTATTGTACTCTCTAATTCACTTATTATATCATTATTTTCATTTTTATATTTATCTAAAAACTCTGATACTTTTTGTTTTGGTGTTGTTGCTGATCCCAATGTACATGCTGATAAAAGAATTACCATTAAAGCTAAAACTATTTTTTTCATAATTTTCCTCCTTCTTTACTAATTTGTATTTTATTTTTATTTTTATCCGTAAAAAATAAAAAAATAAGAAATTTTTTATTTTTTTCCTATTTTTTTATTTAATATTATTAATCCTGCAATAAATACTAGAATTACGGAAATAATAATTATATATCTTATTCTTTGTTGTCCTGTTGAGATATTTACAATTAATTCAGCTTGTGCATCTGCTTTTTCTCCAATAGTAATTTTTTTATTTATAATTGTTGTATTACCCATAATATAACCATTTTCATTTACAACAAAATCTGCTTTTGTTTCACTTACTTTTGGAAGAATAAATCCTTCAGGAGCTTCAATTTCAACAATTCTATATTTACCTTTTGCTTTTACTTCTACGAAACATGTTTCTCCATTAGCAATTGGTGAGAATGTATAAATATCACTTTTTCCTGTTTCATCTATAGTATAATTTTTTTCTTTATTATGATATATTAACGATACATCATTATATTTTGATGTTTTTTCATCATAAACTTGAATTTTAAACTTACCATCTGTCAAATAATTACCATCTTCATCTATTTTATAGAAACAAAACTCTCCTTGTGTATTAGGCCATTCAATAGCATTTTTTTCTGAATTAGGTTGTCCATCCCTATTAACTGTTACTGTTATTTGTCTCCATTCTACTGATGGATCAATTACATAACCATCTGCTGGTTTTACTTCTTTCATGTTATATACACCAGTAGGTAAATTATTAATTGTAATTTTTCCTTTATCATTAGTAACTAATTGTACTGGTGAACCCTTTCCACCATCAGGGTAATCATATACTCCATCAGATACTTTAACTAAGCTAATTTGATTCTTTTTATCTTTATCGTATAATTCAAAAACTACACCTTGTAATTTAACATTACCTTTTCCTTTTTTTATTATCTCAGCTATTGTTTTAAAGTTTTTAACTGTTACTGTTGCATTTGGTGATGGTTCATATGCCTTTTTATTATAGTTATATACAAGTAAAGCATTATTATCATTTATTCTTATTGCAGTTTGTCTATCTGATTCTTTAGAAGATAATACATAAGGATATGGAACTGATACCTCTTTTATAATATATTCTTTATTTTTTGGAAGTGCAGCTATTGAATAAATACTACTTGATGAATCCACTATAGTATCTAACTTCCCATTTTCATCATATATATACTTTCCTGTTTTATCATCTTTATTAAATTTATATATAATTTTACCATCAGGATTAGTTATCTGAAATGCTGCCCCCTTAACTTCACTTTTAGTATCCCCATCTATTTTACTTATTCTAAAATCTATACTTTCATTTGGTATTACTAACTCTAACTTATTATTTGAATTAATCTTTACCGCTGAATTGGATATATTAGTAAACCTTGCTGTATCACTATTTAAATTAATATATACAGTGAAATCACCTATCTTTTTATAACCACCTGGTGTTTGTAATTCAACAAATTTATAAGTCCCAGATTTATTTAATTTAATTGTGGCTTGAGCTTTTTTTGTTAGGTCTACTAATTCTACCTTTGTATTACATGAACCATTATTATTACATTTATATATTTGAAATTTTGAACCTAATAAATCTTTTTTTGTATCAGAATTGATTTTTCTGATTTTTATTTCACCTGATTCAGCTCTAACCTTCATGTTTTTTGTATAAGTTTTGGAATAATTTCCAAAAAATAAATCTTGTAAGTTAGAGTCTTCTGGTTTAAAACTGTACCAATCAAATGTACTTCTACCGCCCAAATTTCCTTTTGTTATTGAAATAGGTATTTCTATCTCACCATTAAATGCTTTATCTGCTGTAATGTTAATATTATTATTAATGTCTTTTTTAATTTCATTAAGATTTGAAATACGTCCAGGTCCTACATTATATTCACCTATATTTATATTACCTGATGTATATTTACCTAGCGAATCATTCCATGTTAATGTTACAGTATTATTTAATGATTCAGGAAATGTAACACCTGTTAATTTCTGAGCATCAGCTAAAATCTGTTTATATGCTTTTAATAATGCAGATCTGCCACTAACATATGAATATGAATTATTTGAAAGATAATTTGGTACTTCATTATAATTTGTTCTTGCTCCATCAACAACCTCCCATGCCAGGATTTGAGTTGCTAATATTTTGCTTGCAATTTCCTTACATATTTGATTCGCACCACATGTATACAAATGATCACTTCTTGATACTTCAGTAAGATAATTTGTAATATCAGATGATTGATATCCACTAGCAAGTATTGTTAATAATAGTTGTTGTTGATTAGCATTATTGAAAATATTTCCATTGCTATCTTTAAAACCTGCAAACCCACTATGTTTTTGAAGAGCTCTACCATAATCAGTGCTTTTAAAATAATGCATACAATATGCTAAATAGGTCTTCCCATCCTCGTTAATAGTATGTAAAAATAACCATTCAAAGTGATATTTTTTAGTAACCGCATTCGATATTGTATAATCTCCAACAGAAGAAGAACCAGGTGAAAATTCACTTATTGGTATTTTATATCTGTAGTATCTAGGATCATCAGCAGATACATTTTTTATTGGAAGAAAAATAATAAATAATAATAGCAATATACTAAATATTTTTAACTTTTTATTCATTATTTACATCTCCTTCCTGTTTATCTTGTTCTGGTTTTACAGTTTCTTCATTAAGTTCTATTTCCTCCAAGAAATTAGTAGTTGTTGGCATTATCTTTAAATTACTTGCTGCAACAAAGTTTATATAATTTCCACCTTTATCAGTTTTTAAATCTAAAACTATAGGTATATAATATTTTTCTCCAGGCATTACAAGTGTTTTACTAAATTCTAAATTATATATATTACCATCACTTTCGTACCATCCACTATTTTCTGGTATGCTTGGATCAAATGTCATTCCCTCTGGTATCGTTTCAATTATACTTCCTATAGTACCAGGGAAATATTTTGAGTTTTCTATTTCTATTAAATAACTTACTCTAAATGATGTATTTTTTAAGTTTTTAACATCAATTTTTACTTTACTTTCTTTGTTATAATCATATGAATCAGTACCTCTATTTGAAGTTACTTTTATATTAGTAATATATTTACTTAGTTTCACATCAAAATCTTGTCTTATTCTTAATCCTAAATCAATATGATCTGCATTTACATTACTATTATCTAATGTAATTATATTTGATACGGCATAGCATACATCACCATTTTGAAGCATAACAGCATCTGAATCAATCAATGATGTATCACCCAAGGTTATATCTTGTTTATTTTTTTCTGTAGTAGTATATTTTGCGCAATCTATTTGATATCTAACATAATAATTTCCAGATTGTAATCCACTAAATTTATAATATCCTTTATCATTAATTGTTTTTTCACCATTATTTTTAACTTCTTCTATAGTAGTATCCTTATCATTTATTACTTCTATAGGATTTTTTGATTGTTCAGGCTTATAATTTGGATTTGTAATTTTTATTAGATCTACTGGTATATTACCAATTCTATTATCCCTATCTGTATAAAAACCATCATAATCTTTATCTTCAAATGCATATCCTGATATACTTCTATCATATACAGATGTATTTGATACATTAGATGATGTTATAAAAGTCCCTTTTTCTGTTGTTTTACAATTATCTCCTTCATCTGATTCATCAACACATATAGTTGCATCTCTTTGTAAAATGTAAAAATAATGATAGTAAATATTAGATTCCTTATTTCCTTTTGTAGAAACATTTAAAGTTATTCCTTGTTCACTTGCAAAATACTTATAATTTTCTATAGCATTTACAGGAACTATTTTTATAGCAGTTGCTTTAAGTTCTGCATTGTAATCCGTTATTTTTGTCCATTTAACATCTGAATTATCACCTTTTTCTTTACTTAATATTGTTTTTGATTCATCATTTGTATAATACGCTTCATATCCATTAGGAACTCCGTTTATAGTAAATGAAAGACTTCCATCAAATTTAGAACCACCATCGCCATTATATGGCAGTATATGAAGTAATTCAAGCTTACTACTTTCACCTGATAAATTAACTGCACTCACATTGTATGTATATTTGCCGTTTTGATCTATATAAATTGGATCTACTTTACCTAAAACACTAATTTTTTGTGTGTTTCTTAACACTATATCCTTAGATCCAATCCTTAAACTAGATGGAGTATTAGTAGTTACTATAGCACCCGATTCTGTTTTTGCAGTTCCTGATACCTTAGCATATATAGTAGCTGGTGTTTCATCTTTAGTACTTATTGAAATATATGCATGTAACTTTAATATTGGTAATATTCCTTGATTTGCTTTAATTTCTTCTTCTGAGTATGTATATGTATACATTAGTTGTAATTATTTCACCTTGATTATCAGGTGTAGCCACTCCTTTTGCCTCTTTTCTTACGCTACTATATGCTTTATCACCCTTTTGAAGACTTAGATTAATCGTTTCTGGAAGAGACACCTCTATACTAGCACCTGTCAAAGTGGCATTATTATCTGATTTATATATAATAGGTCTTATTTGAATTTCCATAGGATCAGTTAATCCCGAATATATTCCATTTTTTTCTGAATTATAGCTATCAAATACTTTAATATCATTTATTGAAGCTTTTATTCCGGTTACTATAACACTATTACCATATTTTCCACTCGGATTTTCGTATCCATTTGTTGATACTGAATAATTTGTATTATCATATACTACTTTCTTATATGTAATATCACTTGTTTGTTTTGAAACTGATATAGGAATATCTGTATTATTTTCTGGTTGATACATATAAAATTCTTCTTTATTCCAAGTTGTAACGCCTCTTGCTACTACTTGATATGTATTTCCGACTAATGCAGTATTATTTGCTACTTTTGCTTTTAATCTAAGAGTTGTAATGGTTCCATTTTTATATTCACCATTAACACCTACCCTAACCGCAATTATTTTATCCCTATTTGCTTCATTATCGCTAGTAGCTTCTTCTATAGAATCAAACCACTTAACCTTATCATTTTCTTTTATACAAGGTCCACCATAATAATTCATCAATTGTTCTTTATTTAATTTACTTAAATCTTTAGGACAGTAACTTGGTGCTCCTTCTTTAACAGTAAAGTATTCAGCCCTCCATTCACCAATACCGTATTTAAGTGTATATTCATATTTATCATTACTAAATTCTAAATAATAATCTTTAGTTTGATCTGATGAGTTACCAATATTTATTATTTTAATTGCCTCATTATCAATTTTCAAATAATTAGTAAACCCATTTGGTAATGTATCACCAGACTGCAATCCATACATCATTTTATTTTGTATATAAAATTCTTCATTATAGTTAAAGAATGCTGCGTTTGGTTCCGTTGTTACTGGTTCTTTCGATCCACTAGATGATTCAATATTACCAGAAGTAATAAAATCTACTTTTGATAAATAATCACCAACGAATTTTTCATAAGAATCTATAACTTTTACTGAATCATCTTTAGCAGTTATTGTATATGTTATATTTTCCTTTGCATTATTTCTAGAAGTCTTTATTAATACTTTCTTAGTTGTTATACAAGGTACATTTTTTACATTTGTTTCATCACCTATATTTATAACTGAATCTTCCTTGTATGAAATACCAGTTATACTTACTGAATATGTTCCCTCATTCTTACTAATAGATGCAACAGAACTATCATTATCTAATGGTTCTGGTAGATATGGTTCATCTTTATAACTCTCTATATTTGCAGAGTCTATAGTTGAATTTGTTGAACTTGAAGTTATTCCAAAATTAAATGTAACTTCTGAAGGAACTTGTATTCCTTTTATACCCTTATTATCATCAGATGGAAGGTATATTGCTATTCCTGTTGGAATATTTGCTTTATCAAGTCCTTCTTTATTTGTAGAATTTCTACTATATAACTTTACACCATATGCTTCCTTAGCAGAAACTGTAACAGACTCCCCAAGATTTAAAACATCTGTAATTTCTGATTCGCTATCTTTATAATCTTCCTTGCTTTCATCTTTTGATTCTCTTATCCTAATTTTTGGTAAAATTTTATCGCCATTTCTCATATTTATATCAGTTATATTAATTTTTAAAGTATTAGCAGTGTCATCAGTTAGCTTAACTCCCTTAACTTCAAATTTATAATAATTATATTCAATATCATTTATGGTAACCTTCTCTGGAGTTTTAGTTTCTTCCTGTCCACCAAGATCTCCTTCAGTTACCTTAGCCTTTATATCTGTAGGCAATAATACATCAGCAATAACATTACGGTCAATAGCAGAATCACTTTCTACTGTACTATCTTCTTTTAATTTTAAATTATAAGATATGTTATATTGGATTGTATCAAAATTCCTTACTATTTTATTATTATCAGCTGAATCATTACCAGCTGAATTATCAGCATCAAATGATTCAAAACCATCTATTACCTTTACTTTCACCGTTTTACTATCTATCTCGATTTGATTTTCAAATATATCTTCATTTGCAGATACAAATAAATATATTCCAAAAGATAAAAATAAAAATACTATTATTGATAGTGTAATTTTATAATTTAGAATAAATTGTTTTATATTATTTTTAATGTTAGTCATAGTATACCTCCATATTATGATTATCTATATTAATTAAACCATTTTTTGTAAATAAAATCAATATTATATTAAAAAAATTATGAGTTGTTACTCACAATTTTCCTATTATCTATTAAATATATCAAATCTTTTAATTTTTTAAACTTATTATCTTTATTTATTGTTATATTTATAAGCTTACTATATATACGGTTTGTGTCTTCTTCTTTTTCACTATATATTTCATAATATATATATTTTAATTTAGAATATTCTTTTTCTTGGAATATGGTTTCAAGCCTTTTTACTAGGTATTTTTGAATTTCTCTTTCTTCTCTTGTTAGAAAATCATTTTTGATACTCTTAATTTTTTTTATTTTATAATCTAATATAGTATATTTTATTAACGAGGCACATTCTAGTATTTCCTCCTCTTCATCTATACTAATATTACTTTTCATATAACTATTACCGTCAGAATCAAATTCAACGGCAATTGAAGATTCTTTAGAAGCAAATATACATGCATATTTTATTATGTTTATAGAATCTTTACTATATACTTCCGTTTTATCTAATAATATATTTATGAAATTTTTATCTACTATAATATCATTATTTTTTATATTTATTAAAGTTTCTTCATCAACCTTAAATAATGGTATTTTAAGTATAAATTCTACATCATCTTCTTCTTTCCATTCATAAAATTCATACAAATTACTTTTATTAAAATTAAGTGTTATATCATAAATGTAATTCATGTTCTTTTCCTCCTATAAATATACTTAGAATCATAAAAATTATGCCAATAATTAAATTTAAACATTCTATACGTCTAATAATAAAGTTTACATATTCAAAAAAATTATACCCAATACTTAACAAATTTAAATATATTATTATATATGATAATCCTATAACTGTAAGTCCAAAGCCAAATAGGAATAATAAAATTTTAATAGACAAAATAAATCACCTACATAATTTTATTTATTATTTCAAAAAAATATTATATAATTATTGTGAGAGGTGAAAATAATGTTATTATTTAAATATTTAATTTTGGGTATAGTTCAGGGTTTTACAGAACCACTACCTATATCATCTAGTGGTCATTTAAGAATATTTAAATCCATATTCAATAGTGATGTATTAAGTGATATGAATTTTGAAATAGTTGTTAATTTTGGATCATTAATTGCTATTTTAGTATTATATAGAAAAGAGATTATTAAAATTATTACGGACTTCTTTTGTTATATAAAAACGAAGGATAAAAAATACAATACTAATTTTAAATATGCATGGCTTATAGTCGTTGGAACTATACCAGCTGCTATATTAGGCCTATTTATAAAAGATTTTATCGAAAATAATTTTACTACTAAATTAGTAGGATTAATGCTTATAATCACATCTATATTATTATTTATGATAAAGGATATAAAAGGAAATAAAGAAAAAAAAGATATAACATTTTTGGATGCTATTAAAATAGGATGTTTTCAAGTTATTGCCCTTCTTCCAGGAATAAGTAGAAGTGGTGCAACTGTTGTTGGAGGTATGAATTCAAATCTAACTAGAGAAACAGCACTTAATTATTCATTTATGCTTTATATTCCTATAAGTTTAGCTAGTATGGTACTTGGAGTTAGCGATTTAGTAAAATCAGGAACTATTTCTGAATTATTTATCCCATATTTAGTAAGCATGATTGCCGCAGGTATTGTAACTTATTTTGCTGCTAAGTTATTTATAAACATCATGAAAAAGGGAAAATTAATTTATTTTTCAATATATTGTTTTGTAGTAGGTATTTTAACTTTTATAATATTTTAATTATAAGTAAACCTATGTTATGATTATATAGATGGAGGTATTATTATGAATAAATTTTGTGTTTATTGTGGAAATGAGATAGATGATACTGACAATGTTTGTGGAAA
>CAPQQE010000037.1:749-11698 GCA_948687865.1 uncultured Bacilli bacterium | reverse complement strand
CCGACTTCATAAATTTATGAATTATAATGGACCAATATTGACTGATTCTGGAGGATTTCAAGTATTTTCACTTGCTAAACCAAAAGATATCAGTGAAGAAGGTGTAAAATTTAAAAGTCATATAGATGGAGCATCATTATTTTTAACACCAGAAAAAAGTATAGATATCCAAAATAAATTAGATAGTGATATTGCAATGTGTTTTGATGAATGTCCTCCAGCAAGTGCTAGTTATGATTATTTAGAAAACAGTATAAAAAGAACACTCAGATGGGCAAAAAGATGTAAAGATGCAACTAAAAATGAAAATCAATCATTATTTGGTATAGTTCAAGGTGGACCGCATAAAGATTTAAGAAAATTTTCTGCAATAGAAACTGTAAAACTTGATTTTGATGGTTATAGTGTTGGTGGTGTAGCAAATGATGGAGAGTCTAAAGATGATATGTATAAAGCAATTGAATATTCAGTTCCATATCTACCAGAAGATAAACCAAGATATCTAATGGGAGTTGGAGATCCGCTTGATATTATAGAGGGTGTAATAAGAGGCATAGATATGTTTGATTGCGTACTTCCAACAAGGCTTGCAAGACATGGTAATGCATTTACAAGACATGGTAAAATTAATTTAAGAAATTTAAAATATAAAGAGGATTTTACTAGTATAGATAAAACATGTGATTGTTACACATGTAAAAATTATACTAAAGCATATATAAGACATTTGCTTGTTGCAAATGAACAGTTAGCAGGTAGACTTTTATCTATACATAATATTAGATTTTTAATAAAATTAACTGAGGAATTAAGAGAAGCAATAAAAAATGGTAATGTAATTGATTATAAAAATGATTTCATAAATGAATATAAAGGAAAATAATATAAAATAAAAGGCATTAAGCCTTTTTTCTAAAGTTAATTCCCATCATACTACCAAGTACTATAGTAATTGATGTTATTAAATAATATATTACTTGTTTTATATTAAAATTATATTTAAATAATAAAGATACAAATATAAATAATATTATAGTAATAAGTGATATTTTTAATCCTTCAAGCCATCCTTTTTTTGAACTTAACTTACCAATATTAATACCAGTTAAAATAAATATAAATATAAAACTTATTATTTTGATAACATTATTTACTGATGAACTAGTTATATTAAAATAATAGAGTATGCTATAAATTAATGTGAATAGGATAATAAGTGTTATTTCATATCCTATAGTTTTTAAATATTTCATTATAATCACCTAATTAATAATATTATAGTGAATAAAAAAATATGATTTAAATCATAATAAAATAGGTGATAAAATGATTTGGACTATATTATTTAGAACAATATTTTTTTACTCATTAGTGGTATTATCATATAAAATTATGGGTAAAAGAGAAGTAGGGGAGCTTGGTGTATTTGATTTTATTATATCTATGCTTATATCACAGTTAATTGCAATTAGCATTGAAAATTATAAAGACCCTATTTGGTTTGTTATAGTTCCTGCGGTTACATTAGTTTCATTTCAAGTAATATTTGCTAAATTATCATTAAAAAGCAATAAATTTAGAGATATATTAGATGGAAAAGAAAGTGTAATAATAGCAAATGGTAAATTAAATTTTAATGAAATGGCAAAACAAAAATATAATTTAAATGATCTTTTACTTCAACTTAGAGATAAAGATATAAGAACAATAGAAGAAGTAGACTATGCAATACTTGAAACTAATGGCAAACTATCCGTATTTAAAAAACAAGATGATAATAATGATATTTTCCCATTACCTTTAATACTTGATGGAATAATAGAAGAAAAAAATTTAAAATATATAAATAAAACTAGAAAATGGTTGAAAACAGAATTAGATAAAAAAAAGATACAAATAGAAAATGTATTTTATGCCTTTTATAAAAATAAGGAAATATATATAATAGAAAAAGAGGACTATAATGACTAGTCCTTTATCATTCCCATAAAACTAGGAATATCAGTAGTATAAGATAAAATTCTTTTATTATTAATAAACTCTGGCATTTTAATATATAATTGATATAATTTTACTGGTAAATTAATACTTTCTAATAATAAATAATATTCATCTAATTCAAATTTACCCTTTTCCATTTTTATTTTATCTATTTCTTCTTTATATAATTTCATCAATATATATAAATTCATTTTAAAAACATGAATATTTTGAAAATCAAAATCATCTATAGGTTCTTCTAAATTAAAGTAGTCTATATTAATTTCATCTGTATTAATATTTTTCATTTCATCTAGTATTTCATTTAACATATTTAATTTTCTAATATTAACTTCTCCCATAAAATCACTCCTTACAAAGTTCAATTATACTATCATATAATAAAATTAATGTCAATTTTTGGTAAAAATATGATAAAATAAGTGTAATGTTAAATATAGTTGACAAATTTCAATGCTTAGTTGGTTGATTGCAACTAATTTATTAAATATAATTTTAATTGAAAGAGGTGATTTTATGACAGTTGGTGATAAACTGTTAGATTTAAGAAAGAAAAAAGGATTATCACAAGAAGAAGTAAGTAACATTTTAAATGTTTCAAGGCAAACTATATCTAAATGGGAAACAAATCAAAGTACTCCTGATTTTGATAAAATAAAACCAATATGTGAACTATATGGTATAAGTGCTGATCAACTTTTAGATAATGCAACATATGATGATAATTTAAATACTAATAACTATGAAATCAAAGATAATAAGGATAATATAAAAATTAAAAATGCTAAAAATATTTCTATTTCAGTCGCGTTATATATTTTATCTATTACAAGTTTAATATTCTTTACTATATCTTTTAATAATCCTATCTTAGGGGTATGTATATTTTTCATAATAATCGCAATAGCAACAGGAATTATTGTATATAATTCTATATTAAATTCAAAAGATAAAAAAAATATTGAGATAACTAAAAAAGATAAAAGAATAAAACAATTAAATAATATTATATCAACAATAATTGTAATATTATACTTCATAATAAGTTTTACTACCATGGCATTTCATATAACATGGATAATATTTTTAATAGGTGGGCTTATTAATGAAATTGTTAAGTTAATTTTTGATTTAAGAGGTGATATAGATGAATAATAAAAATACTGGTTCTATAGTATTAATCATAATTTTATCATTATTAGTAATACTATTATCAGCTACACTTATCATTTTACTTGGAGGAAATATGAAAATGCCATTTATAGGGATTAATTTTTCTAATAAAATAAGTAATCATAAAGTTTTTGAAGAAAAATATAATAATAATTTTGATAAAATAGAAATATTTTTAGAAAGTGGGAATTTAGAGATAAAAGAAAGTAATGAGATTACATCACTAGAAATATATTCGGAAGATGAAAAATATGAAATAGATACTAACAATAATAAATTATATGTAAATATTAAAACTAAAAGAAAATTCTTCTTATTTAATTATAAATTAGCAAAAATAGTACTATATTTGCCAAAAGATTATGATAAAGAAATAAAAATTGATAATAATTATGGTGATGTAAGTATAGAAGGTTTTGAAAAAGCAAATATAAATATCAACGAAAAATGCGGAGATATCGATATAATAAAAGCAAACAATGTTATTTTAAATAATAATTTAGGAGACATAAACGTTGGTGTAATAAATGATGGAGAAATAACTCAAAATTGTGGTGATATTAAAATAGATACAGTAAATAACATAATCGCACATAATGATTTAGGTGATATTAAAATAAATAATATAATGGAAAGTTTAGATCTAGATAATAACTGTGGTGATATTAAGATAGAAAATGCTGTATTAATAAAAAATTCAAAAATTAATGATAGTTTAGGAGATATAAAAATAAAAAAATTAAGTGGAGCATATATAGAAGCAAAAACAAGTTTAGGTTATACAAAAATAACTAATAATGATAGAAAATCAGAAATTATATTAAATGTAGAAAATAGTTGTGGTGATATAAAAATTAATTATTAAATATTTATTTTCTCTATTCTTTCATAAATTTCAGCAAGAGAACTTTCATATTTACTTGTAAATTTTGGTTTATAATACTTTTTATTTTTTAAATTATCTGGCATATATTGCTGTTTTACATAACTACCTTTATAATCATGAGGATATTTATATATAGTAGAATCTATTCTTATAGACTCAGGTATAGGGTAGTTATTACCAGATTTTATATCATCAATTGCACTTTGAAGAGCCATATATGCACTATTTGATTTTGGAGACAATGCCATTTCAGTAACTACTACAGAAAGCGGTATTCTGCCTTCTGGAAGACCAACTCTTTCACATGCATTAATCGCGGCGTCTACTTTAGGACCAATAGATGGATTAGCAAGTCCAATATCTTCATATGCGATTACAGTCATTCTTCTATAGATACTATCTAAATCTTCAATAACAAGAAGTCTTGCTAAATAATGAAGAGAAGCATTTACATCAGAACCTCTAATTGATTTTTGAAATGCACTAAGTAAATCATAATGACCTGTTTCATTTTTATCTGCAAATAGGGCAGGTTTATTATTTATTTTAGTTACTACATCCATAGTAATATTTTTATCACTTGTAGAATAATATGATATTTCAAGCAAATTATATGCACTTCTTAAATCACCTGAAGATAATTTTGCAATATACTCAATTACATCTTTTTTTATTTTTATTCCTTTTAAATCTTCACATTTAATTGCTTTTTTAATACCTAAAATTATTTCATCTAATGTAAGGGGAGTAAGTTCAAATATTTGACATCTACTTCTTATCGCAGGATTAATTTTATGATAAGGATTAGATGTTGTAAGACCAATTAAAGTTATTAATCCAGTTTCTAGATGAGGAAGTAGTATATCTTGTTTATCTTTATTAAGTCTATGTATTTCATCCATTATTAAAATAATACCATCATACATCTTTGCTTCTTCAATAACTACTTCAATATCTTTTTTATTATTAATAGTAGCATTAAGCATTCTATATTTCATGTTAATTGAATTTGCGATTGCACATGCTATTGATGTTTTTCCAATACCAGGATTACCGTATAATATCATAGAAAATATTCTACTATTATTAACAAAATTTCTAATAGGAGCATTTTCACCTACTAAATGTTCTTGACCAATAATATCATCTATTGTTTTAGGTCTTAATTTTACCGCAAGAGGTGTATTCATAAAAATCACATCCTTATAAATATTATACAATAAAATATAACTTAATTCTATTATTTATAATATCCTAATCATACAATTTAATATGAATTATGATAAGTTAGATAGATTAAAAGACATAAAAATGGAAAATAGTATATGGGTAATATATATATTTATTATAATACTTAGTTATTATGCTAATAGTAAGGAAAAGAAATATATAATATATAATGATTTAAAATGTAAAAAGGACTACCAAAATTTAATGATATTAATATTTTTAATATTATTAGTTATTTATTATTATTTTGCAAAAGATAGTTATGAAGATATAAAATCATTAAATGGTAATGATACAAATAAGAAAAAAATGCTTACTTATGCATCGTGCATGGGATCAACATTAATACTAATAAGTGGGATGATCTTTTTAGTAATAGCAATACTTGATGATAATATAGATACAGAACTGGCTTTTAACTAAAAATTTGATTTTTTTATCATATGTGTTATAATATTAGCAATTTCAGGAGGTTTAGTATGAATAAATTAAAAAATATACAATCATTTAATTTTCCTATGCTTATGTTAATGATTGAAAAAACTAATAATATGACTATAGAAAAACGTGATGCAATTATAAAAAGAACTTGTGAATTAGAAAAAAATAGTGAAAAATATCAAATAATGAATCAATTAGTTAATAAAATTACCAATTACTCATATTTCATTAATAAAGTAGCTAATTCATTAAGAATAACTAATAATTTTGATGAAACTGGCTTTATTTTCACTTATTTATATCGTTTTATTGATGACATGCAAACTGATATAATTGATAACTTATTATCAAATATTGATAGTGATTTAATAGATAATTATATGAAATATATTATAATTAATGTACATGGTCAAAATTTAATCGATCTTTCTATAAAATGTCAAAATTATTTAAGCTCACCCATTTTACATCTAATTACTGAAAAAGTTTGTAATGAATATCCATGTGAGGTTTATAGATATGCATCTAGTTTGGAGTCACTAAGTAGTGATGATATATCTATTTTAGTAAAAAAGATGATAGATTTTGATGATCTTGAATATATATATAAATTTAGAAGAGATGTATCAAATATTAGTAGTGATGATAAAAAATTATTAGAGAAAAAAATACTTGAAAGTAGAAATTTGAAATATATTTGTTCACTTGCTATATATATTAACAAATCTTTAATTAAAGAAATATTTGGAAGTAAAACAAAGTTATATACATATATGGTAGTATCTGATTTATTGTCTGAAGTTGCAGAAATTGAAGGAGTTGATGAAGAAGCTCTTTTATATAAATTATTCTATAAACCAAATAAGTTTCTAGATTCTGATGACATTAATGATAATATCTCAAAGTATAATGAAAAGTATAATAAAGACAAAAAATATAAAATGAAAAAGGATAAGAAAGATAACAAATAATATTGTTGTTTTTCTTTTATTTTTGTATAATTGTAATAAGGTGAAATATATGGATATAGAAGCACAAATAATTGATTATATTAATTATGTATCATTAGAAAGGCAATTAAGTAAAAATACAGTTGATGGTTATTATAGAGATTTAATTAATTTTTTTGAACACGTAAATAAAACATATAAAAGTATTAATAAAAAAGATATTACTAATTATATTTCATATATAAGTCATGATAGATCTTCTAAAACTGTAAATAGACATATTGTATCAATTAGAAATTATTTTAAATATCTATATAAAAGTAATTTAATAAGTGAAAATCCATGTGATGATATAGTAGGTCTTAAAATGAATAAAACTATAAACTACTTGATATAAAGTGTAATAATGCGATTGATTATAGAAATAAAGCTATGTTTGAACTTATGTATTCATCTGGTCTTAGAGTATCAGAATTACTTAGTTTAGAGGTTAATGATATAGATTTTGATATGAATATAGTTAGGTGTTTTGGAAAAGGAAGTAAAGAGAGGATAGTACCACTATCAAATGTAGCAACTACATGTTTAAGGGAATATATAAATATATATAGAAATACATTACTAAAAAATAAAAGTACAAACTTACTTTTTATAAATGCTAGAGGAGATAAACTATCAAGACAAGGTTTTTTTAAAATATTAAAGGCAATAGCATTAGAAAAAGGTATAAATAAAGATTTACATCCACATACAATAAGACATTCTTTTGCTACTCATTTAATTAATCATGGAGCAGATCTTAGAAGTGTACAAACAATGCTAGGTCATGAAAATATAAAAACTACACAAATATATACACATATATCAAATAATTATGTAAAAGATAAATACGAAGAAGCTCATCCAAGAAGTAAAAAATAAAGTAAACAAGTGCACAATAATATTTACACTTGTTTTTATTAATAGTATAATTTTATTATAAGGAGAATCATATAATGGATAGATATAATAAGTGGTTAAATGATGAAAATATTTTAGAAAGTGATAAAAAATTACTTATGAATATGAATAAAGAAGAAATAGAAGAATCTTTTAGTAGTGATTTAGAATTTGGTACTGCTGGAATTAGAGGAATAATGGGTCTTGGTAGTAACAAAATAAACAGATATACTATTGGAAAAGCAACAGTAGGTCTTGCTAATTATTTAAAGAAAAAATATCAAAATCCATCTGTTGTAATTGCATTTGATACAAGAAATAATTCAAGACAATTTGCTCTTGATACTGCTTTAATTTTAAATTATTACAAAATAAAAACATATTTATTTAGAGATTATACATCAACACCTGAACTTTCTTTTGCAATTAAATTTTTAAATTGTAATAGTGGTGTTGTTATAACTTCATCACATAATCCAAAAGATTATAATGGATATAAAGTATATAACTCTCTAGGAGGTCAAATAGTGCCCCCAGAAGATGATTTGATTATAAAAGAAGTGAATGGTATAACTGACTTTAAAACTATTAAATATGCGCCTAAAAACAATAAATATTTTAATTATGCACCACTTAGAGTACATAAAATGTTCTTAAAAGAAAATGAGAAAGCTATTAAGAATAAAAAGTTACTAAAAAAATATGCAAAGGATATTAATATAACTTATTCATCATTACATGGAGTAGGTATAAAAACTGCAGAAGAATTGTTAAAAAAGTATAAAATCAACTATAATTTAGTGGAAGAACAATGTAATTATGATGGTAATTTCTCTTTTGCCCCTGAACCTAAGAAAAACTATGAACTTGCAATTAAGTATGCAAAAGAAAGTAATTCAGATATGATTATACTAACAGATCCAGATGCAGATAGAGTAGGGGCTATGTATAAATATAGGGATACCTATAAATTTATAAATGGAAATTTATTAGGTGTAATATTTACATATTATGTGATAAATAATTCTAAAATAACGGATAAGTCATATATAGTAAAAAGTATAGTATCAACACCATTAATTAATAAAATTTGTGATAAATATAATATAGAATGTTTTGATGTGTTAACAGGTTGTAAAAATATTGCAGATAAAAAAGAAGAATTAAAAGACAGAGATTATCTATTTGGTTTTGAAGAAAGCTTAGGATATATGTTTAACATAGATGTAAATGATAAAAATGGATTTTCTTCTATGATCTCGTTAATCGAAATATTATCATATTGTAAAAGTATAAATATATCACTAGATGACTATATAAATGAGATATATAAAGAGTTTGGTTATTATATTGAAGAAACATTAAATTTTGTATATGAAGGCTTAAATGGCAAAGATATAATTAGTAAATATATGACTGATTTTAGAGAAGATAAAATTAAGTTTGATAAAAGTTATACTAAAAAAGATTATCTAAGCGAAGTAGGGAAGTTACATACAAATGCATTAAAATATGTTTTTGATGACGGTTCTTGGATAATGATAAGACCTTCTGGAACAGAACCAAAAATTAAAGTTTATTTAGGGTCTCAATCCAATTTAAAAGATGAATCAATTAAGATATTAGAAAACCTAAAACGAATAGTAAATAAAATATTTAATTAAATTTTATTTGAAAGGGCCAAATAATTATGTTAGAAATTAAATATACTATCTTTGAACAAAATAATTTACGTCATTAAATTAGGATAATCATAGTACCTTGTCAGTTATTAAAAAAATATTATCACCTTCTCATTCATAATATAACACTTCCTTTATCTTACTTTATTTGACTTTTTAAATAGATACTGTATAATAATATGCACCACTATGTGTTTTGAAAGGAAAAATGTATGACCTATTATAATAAAATATGGTGTGAAAAATATGAATTAGCAAAAGCGTATTATGAACATCACAAGAATTTAAATATTAGAAGGGATTTTAAAACAAAAAATGGATATGAATACCATAAAGATGGCTTTAATTTAGGCGCGTGGATTAATACGCAAAGATGTAAATACAAATCCAATAAATTAACAAAAGTGAGAATTTATTTATTAAATAAAATCGGAATGATATGGGATTACAATGAATATATTTGGTGTGAGAAATATAAACTTGCTAAAGAGTATTATAAAGACTATGGTAACCTTAATATTCCATGTAATTATAAGACAATTCATGGTATTCAATTAGGTAAATGGATTGAAACTCAACGTTTAGCATATTTAGGTAAAAATGATGTTGTTATAACAAAAAGACATATAGAATTACTTGATAAGATAAAAATCAGATGGTTTCTTAATGAAATTAATTTATTAAGACAAGAAATTAACCAAAGAAACAAAGATAACATAAATGCAGAATTATTAAAGAAAATTAATAAACTATTAGAAATTGTAAATCATTATGAAATAAAATCAAAAGAAGATGTTGATAATATAAATAAATATTTTATGCTTTCACTTTCAAAAAAATAAAAAATTAGGTTAATTAAAAGGTAAAATGTAACTCTTGAAGTAATAAAAATAAAAAGTTTAATTTGACATACATTTAAATTTGTTATATAATATTCTCATTTGTAAAAAATGAGAGGGAGAGGTTATATATGAATATTAATAAACATTTTACTGATAACTTATATATAATAACAAACAATAATAAAGAATTTCATATTGAGAAAAAAAATATTTATATAAATGATTCTTCATTATTTACAGGATATGCAAATATAATAAAAAATGGAAATAATCTAACTATTTTAAGAGAAGTTTTCCCATTTGATGGTAATAGAATTAGATATTTTTGTGATGAATATATTAATGTTAAAATGTTCAGTACAATAGAAATAAATGAGAGTGGGGAAGAGGTACAAATAGCCGTTATTGAAGACTATGACTCTAAGACTACAAAAATTAAGAGTATTGGAAATATTAAAAAGATTATAAGTGATAGTAAGCAAAGAAAACCAAAATCTTTAAAATTATTTAAATCAAAAGAAGACAATAGTTTAGTTGCATAAAAATAAAAGAGATTACTCTTTTTTCTTTGACTCTCCCCCTACTTTAATACTTATAAAAAGGGGAGAGTTATATATTTATAATAAAATAACATATAAATAATATTACTATAACTTATTATATATTATTAATTGTCTAATATATATGTAATAATACCAGAACAATATATTAACTTAAGTAACTAAAATTATAAATTGTTATATTATAAAATTATATATATTGATAAAGAATAAATAGATATAAAAATAAACCCCTTAAAGAGAGA
>CAPQQE010000037.1:0-692 GCA_948687865.1 uncultured Bacilli bacterium | reverse complement strand
TTTATATATATATATATATTTGTATGTATATTTTAAAATTCATGCTAGTTTACATAATAATTATTATGCGAAATTATGATTATATCTTTCTAGATTGTATTTCAGCCATCTTTTCTAGTACTTCTGCATAATTACTTTCATTTAATTCAGTATATCCTAATTCTTTTAATGCTTGAACTTTAGCTGAATTTAATTCCTGCGTTCTTGATAATTTTTCTTCATTCTTGCCATATTCTTCAATAAGCGGCAGTATTTGCTCCATTCTTAGTATTAATATCATTAGTAAACTTTTTATGCATTTCTATTAATTTATTTTTAGATGCACCTTTACTATTATATAATACCATTGCAGAATATAAAATACTTTCAAATGCAAATTGATTATCTTCTTCAAATATAAATTCATCAGCTGGCACAAAACCTGTTGTTTTAGCTACATATCCAAGCATATATTTAATCTCTGGAACATCCTCCAATACTTGTAAGAAATAATATAAGTATTTATAAACTTTTGAAGTATTTCCAGTATTATCATCCTCAAGATTATCTTTCAACAAGAAAATAATATCATTTAATAGTACTTGATCATTTGGATTTATTCCTTCAAATGATATATTTCCTTTATCTATAATAGTAGTTTTATTTGTATCATTAATTAATGTATTTACATGTTTAATAAAATCATTTGTTAC
>CAPQQE010000036.1:11396-12091 GCA_948687865.1 uncultured Bacilli bacterium | reverse complement strand
AAATATGGACTATAAGAATTATCTAATAATTTTATTAGTTTATCTTTCATAACTACTTCCTTTCTACTCCATAAATATCCAGTATTTCATCTTGAAGTTTAAACATAACTTCTTCATCTTCTTTATTCATGTGATCATAACCTAATAAATGAAGAAATCCATGAACTGTTAAAAATGATAATTCTCTTTTTAGTGAGTGATTATATTCTTTTGCTTGGGATATTGCTTTATCTATAGAAATATATATATCACCTAATACTCTATACATTGAATCGCACTTATCATCATCCTCTAGTGCAAAACTTATTACATCTGTTTCTTTATCTATATTTCTATACTCTTTATTAATCTTACGAATTTTTTCATTATCTACAATTATAACATTAAATTCTGAGCCATCTTCGTTCATATATTTACTAATAAATTTAACTAAATATTTTAAGTCTTCTATTTCCTTTAATGTCATATTTGTTTCATTAAATACACCAATCATCTTAATATACCCCATAATGAATAGTTTGTATATATTAATACGAATGCTATACATATTATTATAGTAATTATATTTTTAAAGGTATCTGTACTAAAAAATGATGGTAGATGCCTTTGTAGTGTATCGCATATTATATAAATTAAGTATCCAGAAAAGGCTCCTATAACATTTAATGAAATATCATCTATATCAAATGTTCTTC
>CAPQQE010000036.1:2517-11386 GCA_948687865.1 uncultured Bacilli bacterium | reverse complement strand
ATTTTAAGCTGAGTATATTCTATTATAAATGATGTAATTACAGATATTATTAGTATAGGTGAAACTTTTCTTGTTTTCATTATATATGATACGAATAAACCAAATGGTATAAATAAAATAATATTTCCAAGTATATTTTTTATAAATAATTTTGAACCAACTTCATACCTTAGTATTTCCTTAAATGGTATAAAATTATTTGTTCCATAATTAACATCTTGGAACGTTACAACATAAAAAAGAAGCATTGCATAAATTAAGAATACTAACATAAATAATTCTTTATAAAGAACAAATTTGTCTTTATGTACAATTAAGTAAGTTATTCTTATTACTACAATAACCATTGTGAATATAAATAGCATTGGCCAATTACTATTAACTGCATTTTGTAATGTTTGTTTTATCATATATATTACTCCTTTTTATCTATTTCATTTTCCTCTGTTATTAATTTTTCTTCTTTTCCTATTTGTTCGTAACATGAAATAAACATATCTAGTACTATTTTACTATTTTTTTCATAAAAATTCAAAGTTTTTTCTTCTAGTATAAATTCATCATTATCAAGTGATTGTAAAATTTTTCCTTTTGCTTTTTCTATTGCTCTTATTTTTGCCTCTTTTACAGTATATTTATCATTTATAATTTCAATTTCTTTTTGTGTTTCTATACCAACTTCAAAAGGTATTATCCTATTTTTTAAATTAAATATGCTTTTTCTCTGAAAATGTTTATATCTATTTTTAGATATATAATTATTTCCTATTTTTATATAAAAACTTTTTTTATTGTTATTTGTATATTTTTTTTCAGTATATTCAAGAGGGAATTCTATATTTACATTATACCAAACTTCTGCATATACTTTTCCTTTAGCGTGTACATATTCTTTAATATCTTCATCTTTCATTATTGAACCGCTAATAACAATATCACCTTTATTTACATATGTATTTAAATCTATAATCTTCATACCATCTTCTGCATATATTTTTTTAATAACACCCGGTTTTGATGCGATTATATTTGTATATTCTAATTTTTCCTTTTTTATTGATTTTTTTCTCTCAACTATTTTAACTTCATATTTTGTCCCAATATCGGTAATTTCTATCCATTCTATATTATCTTCATGTCTTTTTAATATATCTTCTTTTATATTTTGAATTTTATCGTATGACTTTTTAAGTGAATATTTTTTTATTCCATAACCTGATAATTCCTTTTTAATATCTTTTATTAAATCATTATTTTTACTTATTATATCAATACTGAATATTGTATTTGATAAATAAATTAAAAAAATAATACCAATAAATGACATAATTATAAATATTTTATTTTTATCTAGTAGTTCTTTGAATTTCAAATATCCCTCATTATTTATTATTGTAAGATCATATAATGATTTAACATTAAGTAATTTATCATAATCTTTATTATTTATTTTTATTATTATCTCCTTATGTGATAACTTTTCTATTTTTAAAAGGTTAATATTATTTTCTTTGCATCTAAATATAAATCTTTGTATATTCCTTCCTTTTACTTTTATTATTAGATAACTATTCATTTTTATCCTCAAAAAGTATATTATTATATTTTCCTGTAATTAGAAGTTCATTACTCATTAATCTATTAATTGATAAGTTATTTCCCTTTATTATTATTTTTTTATTAGAACTTAATATTATCATTTCTTTTTCATCTATTTTATCTATATTTATATAATTCTGAATATCAATTATATTATTATTAAGTATAATTTTAAATTCATTTTGATTTATATAATTTCTTACATTTTTAATAGTACCCATAAAATAATATCACCTAGTAAATTATATGAAAAAATATAAGATTTAAAACACCTTATATTTTAGATAATTTTTCTTTTATTATTAAATTTACTTCTTTCATATCCGCCCTATTTTTTAATTTAGGTGAAATTTCCTTCATTATTTTACCCATATCTGATTGACCACTTGGTTTTACTATATCAAATGCTTCATTAATAATTTCTTCTATTTCTTCTTTAGTTAATGCTTTAGGTAAATATTCATTTAGCACTTCAATTTCGCTATTATAAGAATCTACTAAATCATTTCTATTTGCTCTTTTAAAATCATCAATCGCATCTTTTCTCATTTTAACTTGTTTTGTTATTATATTTAAAATTTCTTCATCATTTAATTCTTTTTTTAAATTAATTTCCTCCATTTGTATAGCTGCTTTAACTAGTTTTATAACATCTATCTTATTTTTATTATGTTCCTTCATTGATTCTACTAAATCTTTTTGTAATCTTTCTTTCATTTCTTCTCCTTCCTAATTAAAAAGGACAGTTATTACTGTCATTTAATCTCTTTCGCGACTTTGTTTTTTTCTGCTATTTTTTATACCTGCCTTTTTTGCTTCTCTTCTTTGTACACCTGGTTTTGAATAATGTTCTCTCTTTTTGCATTCAGAAGGGATTCCGCTTTTAGCAACTACTTGTTTAAATCTTTTTAAAGCTCCATCAATATTTCCATTTTTTACCACTACTTTTGTCATTTTATCCCTCCCTTCATATTTACTAAAAGAATTATAACACTTAGAGAACTTTATTTCAACATTTTTTTTAGTTTTTTGGTAAAAATACATTGAAAAGGATAGGTATTGATCCTATCCATAGTTTAAAATCCACACATATTTCTTCCAATCATTCTCCTAATTGCAGATCCAGCAAATCTTCCTATATCTGAGAATGTTGTAAAACCTCTTACAAGCGCACTCCAAAGGCTACCAGTTATACTACCACCTTTAATACTTTGCATTTGTTTATCATTTATTTTTTTCATAATACCTCCTATCTACATTTATATGGCCTTGAATAACCATCTAATAAACCTGCTAAAAACGAGAGGGCGCTTGCGATTACTGCCCATCCTACCGCAGATATTCCACCACCTTTTATATCAATCATACTTTTTTCATCTAACTTTATCATCATCTACCTCCTTATATGGAAATTACTTTATTAAATAAATCAATATTATCTTTTCTATGGGATATTAAAATAAGAGTTAATTCGTATTCAGTATTTATTTTTTTTATTATTTCTCTTTCACTTTTAACATCAATTCCATTCATTGTTTCATCTAATATAAGTATTTTCTTATTTTGTAATAAAGCTCTTGCTAATAATATTCTTTGTCTTTCTCCACCTGATACATTATGACCATTTTCTTCTAAAAGAAAATTAAGGGATTCATTTTTTTCTTTTAAAAACTTATTAATACCAGTTATACTTATTACTTTTTCTATTTCATCTTTTCTTACCTTTTTATATAATTTAATATTATTTAATATAGTATCAGTAAAAATTATTTCATCTTGTGATACATAACAAATATTATTATTTATATCCTTATATCCTAATTTTTCAATATTAATATTATCTATTTTTACATTTCCTTCTTCTACTTTTAATTGTTTAGTTAAGATTTTAAATATTGTCGACTTTCCTACTCCACTTTCACCTTCTATAAATACATAATCACCCTTATCTATTTTAAAATGAACATTATTTAAAATATATCTATATGAATTATACTTAAATGAAATATTATTAAACTCTATCGAATTATTAAATTTTAAATTTATATTTTCAATATTATCATCCTCTTCATAAAACAAATCTTTTAGCCTATTACATGAATTTTTTGCTTCTATAAATATATTATCTATTGAGATTATATTTTTAATAGAAGTAAAATAATATATTGTCAGTGAATTAATTACTATTAAATAAGAAAATGATAATATATTTTTGTTTACTAGTAAAATGCCTAAATAAAGCATTATTAAATTTGTTATGGTTGAAATAAAATTTTGTATTAAATCAAAGATTAGTAAATATTTACTATATTTGATGTTAAATTTTAATAAATTATTGTACTTATTTTTAAAGGTGTTTTCTTTTTTTAACTCAATATTAAAATTCTTAATTGTATCAATTCCAACTATACTCTCTATTAAATAAGTATTTACATTAGAATTTAATTCTTTATTTATAACAGAGAGTTCAAATAACTTACTTCTAAATAATAAATATATGATTATATAGATTAATGTAGATACTAATAAAAGTAGAAATAATAATGAACTAATATAATTTATTATTATCATTATGAATATCATATAAATAAAATCAAGTACAAATGAAAAACTAATATTACTGATAAACTCTTTTATACTAGATAAATCATTAATTCTAGATAAAATATCACCTACTGGTCTACTATGATGATATTTAAGAGGAAGGGATAGTATCTTTTTATATACTTTGTTTGTTACATTAGAATTAAACCTTTTTTCAAATTTCAAAATGGTATTATTTCTAATATAGTCTATAATAAGTTTAAAGAAGGAAGAAAAAATAAATATGATAAATATTATTTTAAACTTATTATCTTTGGTATACAAATTACTTAAATAAAATGAATTTATTAAAGAAAATATGGTTGTAAGTATTGAGAGAAGTATAAAATATATTATTAATTTAAAATTAGATTTTAAATACAATATTATCTTTTTTATATTATAATCATCTTTTTCCTTAATTAAATTAATGGTTTTATTAAAAGTAATTATTACTTTAGTCCATTCTTTCTTGAAATCTTTTATCAGATATCTTATTTTACCTCTAATCGGGTCATGAATAATTAATGTGTTATCTACTATCTTATCAATTACTACAAAATGATCATATTTATTTTCAATTTTAATATGCGCAATAACTGGTAATGTAATAGAGTACAAATCATCAAATTCACACTTGTATGCTTCTGATTTGAGTCCAAGATTATTAGAAGTTTTTACTATATTATAAACACTAGTACCACTATCATCTGTTTTAGTTAATCTTCTAAGTTTTTCAATACTAATATTCCCTTTATAATATTTAATAATATTATAAAGACATGTTACACCACAATCTTTAATCCCTATTTGATTAACATACTTATGACTCATTACTATCCCTCCATAGATTATATAAACCATAAATATATTAAATCCCCTAAAAAAAGAAAAAAACTAAATTAATTTAGTTTTGCACTCTTTAATATATCTATCATTTCACCAATATTTTTTTCATATTCACTTTGTAATATAACTTCATTTGCATATACTACATAGTTTGGATCATTTACAAAATCAATAACAGCAAATACATATACACATTTTGATGAATCTTTATTACTTCCAGAATATTCAACCTTAGTAATTTTTTTATCATCTAGTTCGATTATATTTTCTTTTTTAAATAATTTAAAGTCTTTTCTACTATTAGCAAAATAAGAAATTTGTCTATCTAATATTTCCTTACTACTATTTTCTTCATATTCATTTAGTAAATAAGTAAAAAATCCTACAATTTGTTTATCATTTTTTGTTAGATATAAATCATAATTACTAATTTCTTTTTTCTTGAATGATTCTTTTGATGTAATTGTTACCCTATTATCTAATGTAACATATTGTTTATTTTTCTCTAAAGGTTTTTCATTTTTCCTATTGCCACTAGCAATTATAAATGTTAATAAAAATAAGAATATTACAACTATTAATACTATATATTTAATTTTTTTTGATTTCATATTTTCTCCTTTTATACTATATCATTATCATTAAATTTTATATCCAAAAATTTTTTGCTGGATAAATAATCACACATATGCACAAATCTTTGATATTTATTTTGTGGAAGTGGTAAAACTACTTTACTGTAATTATTTGTATTCCACTCTCCCATATGTGATGAAACATTACTTACTATAAAATTTATTTCTTCATCATTTAAAGTTAATTTATCTTTATTTTCTTTTATATATTCTCCAATTATTATTGGATGTTCAAATACAGTATATTCACTTTCTTCTCTTCCATGTTTTAATCCATCATGAACCAATATTGATATTATAATTAGATCTTTTTCTTTATCTGTAAATTTATGTCCTAAACTATTATTATCCAATAATTCTTTAGCAATTCTAATAGCAGCTTTTGTATGTCTAACTAAACCTCCATCACCTAGTGAAAAAGATGGATGATATTTACCTGTCGATGATGCTGGGACACTAAAAAAGTAATCTGGTAATAATTCTACTAATTTTTTAGCATTTTCTCTATATTTATCATTTTTTATATATGTATATTCTTTATTAAATACATCTATCTTATTTTTTACCATTGTATTTTCCATTATAACCACCAAAAACATTATAACATAAATTTAGTTATATTAAAACCTCACATAAAAGTGAGATTTAAAATTGTTTTATATAATAATTAATAATAATATTCATCTTTACATTTTTCTCTTAAAGCATCTTTTACTACATCTGGGGTATAAGATAAGATAATCATTTTACCATTCTCTGTAATTTCTGATGTTATCCCAGTTTCCTCGTTATAATGATATTCAATATAAGGATTTAATAATTGCATTTTATATTCTGATAACAATTCTTTAATAAACTCACTATCAAATCCCAGTTTTTGTGTTTTTTCTATATCTAAAATGCCAGAAAATAAAAGATATGCTAAATCAGACCTAAAAATATCTAGTTCATGAACACTATGTCTTATCTGCATATGTTGTTTTTCTATTTCTGATATATCACCTTCTAAATTTATTATTTTAAGAAACCTAGTACTTGATAATTTAGAAGCCAATTTATTCCAAAGTTTTTTCGATGTTTTTAAATCAGATTGTAATTCATTTAGTTTATCTTTATTATATTCACCAAAATTTCTAAAAGAAAAGTATATATTTGCAAATTCCCTGTCTTCTAAAAGATTTAGAAAATGAGTTTTTATTTTTTTCTTGACAATCATTACAAATTCCTCCTAAAAAGTAACTATATTATACACAAATATAATATATAGTCAAATAATTATTTATAATTTTCTATGACCAATAATAATGTGCTGTTAATTTTTTTATTTTTCCGTTTTCTATTTCTGCTTTATAGCCAGCATAATTTCTATATAATGGAGTATTTACATCTTCAGGCCCATTAACTCTAGTCTCACTTTTTTTCATTTCTATATAAGCATCATAATCTTCGCCAAGAAGCCTTTTTAAAAATAATTCCCCTTCCGACATTGGTTTTAAATTATTTTCCTTAGGTGTAGTAATTTGCTTAATTAATTCTTCTCTTACTTCACTAGCACTTACTCTTCCCCTTATATCAGTTAAAAATATTTTCGAATAATGACTTTTTCTACACAATAAATTTAAACAAGGATCTAAAACATATTCTATACCATCAAATATAAAACAAATCCAGGAATGGTAATATCTCCTTGTTTCTTCATCAAATTTTAAGTATCCCCTTTCAATATAATCATCATCATTTAAAAATATTATTGCTGATTCTGTTGTCTCCCAACACCATCCTTCGAGTTTTTCTTCCTTCATTAATTCAAATAAAGATTTCCCACATTTATTTAATACTTCAATATATAAATTATTTAATCTATTCATTAAATATTCTTTAACTTTTATATCAACTATTTTAGAACGTAATATTTTAAATTTTTCTACTTTAGTTAACTTCTTTACTGAAGTAACATTATCTAATATATCATTAATATCAACCATTATTTTCAAACTCCCCTAAAATTTTATAAATTATCAATTTAAAATATTTTTTCAAAGTTAATGAACGATTTTTTTTGATTTCATCTGTAATTTTTTTCTTGACTATATTCATATTCTTTTATTGTATCAATAGTATTGTATTGCCTTCTGATACTGATTTTTCTATCTTTTTAATTTTCTTGCATATAGCAATTTTTTTAAACCTTTTTGTGATAATATGTTTGGATTAGATTTTATAGAATCCCATTCTGATTTTTCTGAACATTTCATTTTGTATTCAATATCATTATCATAATCTTGCATACATTTATTTAAAGTCATTATAAAATCCATTAATCCCTTTTTTGATAAATCAGCAATAGTTCTAGGCTTATTAGACTTATTCATTTGTGTCCTCTCTTTTCTTGACTAACTTTTTTTCGCAATCACTATTTTCTTCTTCTCTATAGGCATGAACAAGTTTAAAATCAATTTTATCGTATTCTTCTTTTTGAGCAGCATAGTCTACTAAACAATCGTGACAATTGGAAAAAGTATGACATCTATTTGCTGCAGATTCAATTGCATCTCCTGGAGCACATAAATCTAATCCTTCCCATTCTTTTACCTTCTCTAAAGGTGTTATTTTTCCTCTTGAATGTATTTCATCTATTTGTGATTGTGTTAACTCTTTCCCCATTTTATATCTTTTTATAGTTCGATCACATAATGCTTTTAAAGCAATAATTGTACCTTTTTTAGTAGATTTCATCTTACATAAATTTAGAACTTGCCTACTTATATCTTCTATACCATTTTGAATAAAATATGATTCAAATTCATCATTATTATTAAATACATAAACAATATTTTTTTCACATTCTTCAGCAGAATATATTTTATTTTTTTGTTCTTTCAAATTTAAGGCAGACATAAAATACATATTATTAAAACCTCCTTCATAATTACCTATTATTCTATCATACATTTTATAATACATCAATCTATAATAGTGTTTTAACATAAAGCTATTCAATTTCTGAAAAACTTCGAGATATTATTGACTTTTATTAACATTTATATCATTATAAAGTGCAATTAAGGAGGATTTTATGGAAAAGTAAAATAAAGTAAATAGAGATAATATTTATGTAGGTGAAGTAGTAAGAACTGATAGTATATATCGTTATAAAGGAAATGATAGTTTTTGTTTTAAACCAGGGCAATTATACCCAGGGG
>CAPQQE010000036.1:0-2470 GCA_948687865.1 uncultured Bacilli bacterium | reverse complement strand
TATTTTCATTATAGAAGTATGTTGTTTGTTCCAAACAAAGAGAAATTATCAACTGATCTGTTATATCAAAGTCCTAATTACCCTATACTTAATATTACTGATGATGAAACTTGTTTAGGTCGTGGAGAAAACAGCATAGTAATACATAATGCTTGTAATTTAGCAGCATTACTTGAATATTTTGGATACGATAAAGATTTAACTTTTGAAGATATAATGAGAATTAGGAAGACTTTTTTTACAGGCAGATTTGCTAGTAAAAATTGCGAATTATTTGGATGGAAAGAAATTAAACCCGAAGAATGGTCATATTATGAAAACGGTGTTAAAATTACTGATACTAAAAAATTAAAAAGAGCAGTATTTTTAGAAAAAGTACTTAGTTTAGGACTTGGATCTGGATCCTTTTCTGGAATTTCTGAAAGTGTACTACCTAGGGAATATTTTGACGTATTAGATAAATTAGGAGATAATACTTTGATAGATGCTATTGATGAGCACACAAAAATGGATGCTTTTGCACCACATAAACAAGAAGGACCAATAAAAAAATTAACTAGATTTTAAAAGAAGATTTCAATCATTAATGTTAGAAACCTTCTTTTTTTAACTCAAATTTTGGATGCTAATTATTTGTTTTATTTACTTTTCACAAAATTAAATAATCAAGTACATATAGTACCCACTTTATAACTAAATTATAAACTACTATAATTTTTATAAAATTGTATTATTAAATTTATCAATTAATTTTAACCTTATTATTTCCAGATTTCGATATAATTCCTATCGCATTTGTTTCTTTAATCCACTTTTGTGGTGACATATAAAAACTATTTCTGCCAGCAGAATTTTCAAAGGTCGTAAATTCGACACCTTTGAAATTTTCATTATTTAATTTTTCCCATAAACCTAAATAAGCTATTACATCTTTATTTCTCATCCAAGTTTGTATTGGGACTTTAGGTTCTTCTGGATTTGCATATCTTGCCAAATCAGTTAAAGATATGTATTCCTTATTGCTTATTCTAATTATACTTATTTTACTCTTATTAACCTTAATTTCTGATTTAACTATTTCTGCGTTCATTAAAACCTCCTGATAAATAAATCTAGTTTGATTACTACAAATATATTATACAATAATTTAAAGCATATTAAAACTCGAACTTCTACAAAAATATAGAAAGTTCGAGTTTGGTATCACTCTGGTGCCTCTAGTGGTCAAATACCGAACCCCTAGAAAGTCACTTCCCATACCTCAAGTACAACTATATTATACTGCAATGTTTTAAACATTGAAACAAAATTCTAACAAAAATATAACACTCTTTTAACTTTTTTTGAAATATAATTTTTAAACATTATTTTTTCTTAAATACCAATAGTTTATTTTGATTTTTGTTAGTTGTTCTTCTTCTGGTACTAATCTCCTCTATTTGTTCTAAGCTAAAGCCTATTTTTATAGCTATTTCAATCCAATCTTGTATTAGCTTAATCCTTTTTGTATCTTCTAAATTAACTAAATGTAATCCTCCTTCTTTAGTATACATATAAATATTTTTTACAGTTTCAACAACAAACTTTTCTAGCCATTCCTCATATTTAGAATATCTAATATAAGATTGTGTTTCACATTCAGTATATGTTTCGTAATTAAAATAAGGAGGACTACTAAAGGATAAATCAGCTGTACCTACTAATTCTGGAATAAATACTTCAGATCCTAAATTATATATTGTAGCCGACGATTCATGTGATAAATTTGAAGTAATCCAATTCATAAAAATTAATAATCTTTGATAGAGTTCATTGTAAGGTTCAACTCCTACATAATTATATCTATATTTACTTGATAGTGCTCCAAGCATTCTACTACCAAACCCACAAGAATAATCAAATATAGTAGCATTATCAAAAGGAACATATCTCTCATATATTTTTCTTGCTATTACTGGATTAAAATTTGTCACTTTTCCAACCATAGATGAACTGAAAAAGAAGTCTCGTAAATTAGCCACATCACTTTTTTGTTGATAAAAATTTCTATGCTGTTCAATATATTCTAATGCAGTTTTTAAGAGTTCATCACTGTTTATGATATCAGCTGGAGAATATTTCCCATTTTTTGACTTTGCACTAAATATTAAATCTTCAAAAAAATGATTTAATACTTTACTTATATTTCGGTTTTCAATATCAAAATTTTGAATATCTAATTGTTGCATGTGAAAATCAAGCAAAATTTGTCTTAAATAGTCTTCGCTATATTTTCTGTATATGAAATTTCTTATAGTTTCAATTCTTGATTCCATAAAACCACCCGACTATTTTATTATACTAGAAGTTTTTATAAAATTCTATATCAGCATAGAAAAAGATAAACCGAACCAACTAGGGGTTCGGATGTATTCTTTATGGTGCCCCAGAAGGGATTCGAACCCCTGACCGCCGCCTTAGAAGGGCGTTG
>CAPQQE010000035.1:12077-12284 GCA_948687865.1 uncultured Bacilli bacterium | reverse complement strand
TTATATATTCTAAGTCCATATTTAATTAGTAAATATATTACAAGTATCATAAGTAATATTGATAATAATATATCTTTAAATCCTATTACACCTGTTACTAATAGTGATGGAGATAATATTGCTGATATAAATGGAACATATGATAATATTCTTATAAATAGAGCTCCATCAAACATTGTATTCATGATTGCTAGATAAAATCCTGCT
>CAPQQE010000035.1:4603-12067 GCA_948687865.1 uncultured Bacilli bacterium | reverse complement strand
ATATTACAAATATTGGAGTTTGAAGTTGTTGAAAATCTTCCATATTAGTTGTCATTGACGCTAATATACCAGCTAATAATGAATAACCTAGAAGTGTTATAATCATTAATATTAATACTACTGGTATATATGAAACTATACCACTTACTATTTTAGATACATTAATACTACTTGTTACTTGTGATACTATATCCATATTTTGAATATTATCTAAGCTTTTTCCTCCTCTTATAAGTATTCCTAAAAATGAATAAATTCCAAGTAATATGCACTGCATTACTATAAATAAATTAGATGCTAATATTTTAGAGAAGAAATGAACCTTTGCTGATACATTTGAAATTATTATCTCCATACTTCTTGTTGATTTTTCTTCATTAATCTCTGCCCCAACCATTTGAACTACAAGTGTTATTAACATAAAGAATGGTAATATTACAATAGGGGTTAATATTCCCATTATAAATTCATTTTTTTCCTCTGCTTCACTTTTATTTTTTTCTATATATTCCCTATTTACTACAACACTTTTACTTATCTTACTTAATACTTCTTCACTAATATCTAATTCTTCCATTGCTAAATATTGTTTACTTGTTGTTATTGATGAATTTATTAATTGATATAAATTAGAATTAATATATCCATATGTAATCATTGTAACATTAATAATATTTTCTTCATCATTATTTATTACAATTGCTATATCTTCATCTTTTTTTATTTTTTTTCTTGCTTCTTTTTCAGTATCAATTTTCTTTATCTTATATTTAATTTTTGCATCAATAAGAGTTTCTTGAGTACTCATAGATGTTTTAAATATTTCATAAGTTTTACTAGTATTATCTACAATCATAATATTATTTACTTTATTGAAATTGCCTCCAAAGAATAAGACTATTTTATCAATATTTATAATAGAAATAAGTGCTATAAGAAGTAATGTATTTACAATTATAAATGTTTTATTTTTTATCTTTTTTAATAAACTTTCTTTAACTAAAAACCAAAATTTATTACTCATGATTAACACCTACCTCTTTTGTAAATATTTCATGAAGTGATAATTCTACTACTTCAAACTTTGTCACATTTTTACATTTAGTTATATATTTAAAAATTGACTTAACATAACTTTTATCTTTAATTTTTAACTCTATTTCATCACCTTTTATAGTAGTACTTATAACACCTTCTAGCTTGCTAAGTTCAGATTTTGATGCATCAGCCTTTATAAGTATTTTTCTCTCATCATAGCTTTCCTTTATTTCTTTTAAATTACCTTCTATTATTGTATTACCATGATCTAATATAAGTAATTTTTCACAAAATAACTCAACATGATTCATTTGATGAGATGAAAATATAATTATAGTTCCTTTTTCTTTTAATTCATTAATTACTTCTATAAACATATCTACATTTATAGGATCAAGACCACTAAATGGTTCATCTAATATTAATAATTTTGGTTTATGAATTATTGATGAAATAAATTGTATTTTTTGTTTATTTCCTTTTGATAATTCTTTTATTTTTTTATTTTCATATTCTTCTATTTTAAATCTTTTTAACCATATTCTTAGTTCATTTATAATATCTTCTTTTTTCATTGATTTAAGTGAACCATAATAAATCATTAATTCTTTAACAGTTAATTTTAACAATAAACTTCTCTCTTCTGTTAAAAAACCTATTTGATCTGTAACATTATAATTAATTTTTTTATCATTTAATGTTATTTCTCCTTCACTTGGATCAATAAGATTCATAATCATTCTAAATGTAGTAGTCTTACCAGCACCATTAGCGCCTAAAAGTCCAAAAATTTCTCCTTCTTTTACTTCAAATGATAAGTTATTTACAGCTTTATTATCACCATAATATTTGGTTACATTTTTTACCTTTAACATATTTACTCCTTGCTCTTTAATGGTTTCATTACTATTATACTCTTATTTTCTAATTTTGTCTTTTTATAGATATCATTTAATTCATTAAATGATAATTCTCTATAATCCATAAAACCATTTGAAACTATTTCTTTATTATTAACATAGCTACTATATAAATAATCCATTATTGAAGATACTTCAGTAAAATAATATACAAAATTTGATATCATTGATTTTTTTATCATATTAAAATATTCTTCATTTAGTGTAAGATTATTTATCTTTTCATCTAATATTTTAATTATCTCTTCTGGATAATCTGTAGACATATTTATTGTTACTACAATATGATTATTATATATAGTATCACCTATACCAATATTTCCATTTATTAATCCTTTTTCTTTTAGTTTTAGTCCAAAACCTGTTAATTTTCCAAAATTAATTTGAAATAATATATAAAGATATAATTCTAATTTATGAATACTTGTATCATAATCTTTAGAATTGATCTTAAATGAATATGATAATTCACCTTTTGATACGTCTTTGTATATAACTTCATATTCTTTTTTTACTTTATCAGGTTCATTTATTTCTTTTATTTGTATTTTATTATTTGGTTCTATTTTTTTTGATGATTGATTATCTCTTATAAACTTAATTACTTTTTCTTCTTCTTCATTTGTTATTACAATTATACACATATTACTTGGGTTATAAAATGTATTATAACATTTATATAAATCTTCTTTTGTAATTGAATCTATATCATTTTCTTCCCCTACTATCTCTACACCATATCTTAAATTTACAAAAAGATTTCTTAATTGTTGAAGATGAAATTCTCTATAAGGTTTATCTTTTCCCATAAATAATTCTTGTTTAATTATTCCTTTTTCTTTTTCTACATTTTCATCTGTAAAATATGGTTCTTGTACAAAATTTAATAATAATTCTAAATTTTTATAAAAGTTTTCACTGCCTGATACTTGATATGCTGTATGTGTATAACTTGTAAATGCATTTGTTGACCCTCCTATTAATGGAAACTTCTGCATTACATTACCACTGTCTTTTTCAAACATCTTATGTTCTAAAAAATGAGCAATTCCATCAGGGAATTTTTGATAATCTGATTCATTAATAGGTATAAATTCATTATTTAATGCACCATAATTAGTAATAAAATATGCATAATATGAGTGAAAATCTTTATTTTTATATACATAAATGTCAAGACCATTATCTGATTTTTCATATGTTACAGTTTCTTCTAATCCTTCTAAATTAATTTTCTTCATCTTCATTTATCCCTTCTAGCATATATACTATATTTAAATTTATTTTTTTAGATAAATTTACTACTTCATCTATAGTAACACTATCTAATTTATTTAATCTTTCTTCTATATCATCATTATCAACCAATATAGAACTTATTTTTGAATAAAATATTGATGTATTTTCATCAAGAAAACTATTTAACATTGATTTTCTAGATATTATAGCATTACTAAATTCTGTATCTGATATTTTTCCATTTTGCATATTCTGAAGTTCTTCTTTTACTGCTTCTACTACTTCTTCTTTACTGTCATTACTTATTCCTGCAAATACAGACAATATATTATCTTCTCTACTTACAGCTGATCTTATTACATACGCAAGTGATTTTTTCTCTCTAACATTAGTAAATAATTTAGAATCTGCTCCTAGACCAAATATCCTATTAAATATAGGCAATACTACATTTCTTTCTCTATCTGTAATATCTACTAATTTAAATAACATTAAGAGTTTTGATTGATTTGTTGTATCTTTTTCTATTTTTTCTTTTACTTCTCTTACATCTTCAAAATTATTATTTTTATATTTATTAATATTATTTGTAAATTTACCATCTACTCTTTTATTGATTATATCTAATACCTTTTCATTATCAAAATTACCCATTACAAATATGTTAGCATTTGATTTTTTAAATAATTCTTTATAAAATTCATACATATTTTCTTCATCTAAATTAGGTAAATATTCTTTATAACCTATTGTTGGATATCTTAGATATTCTTCGTCAAGCATTTCATAAGCCATTAAAGTTGCATATCTATCTTTATTATCTTTTATCGCATCATATACATCTTGAAGAGATTTTTTAGCTAATTTAAAATTATTACTCTCAAAACGTCCATTTTCTATATTTGGCATAAATATTGTATTAAAGTAATGATCGAGTGCCTTTTCTAATAAACCAGTCTCTGAATATTTATCTTCTAAAAATTCCATAAAAAAATCTGTTGTTATAACATTATTATGAAGTATATTTTCTATTCCAACAAATGAGTTATATAAATCATAAGAATTTCTTATCATTTCAGTTTCAGTTTTAAATTTTGAATTAGTACTTGTTAATAATCTTCTTAATAATGCACTTTTAGTTAATGATTCTTTTGTAAATTCATCCATTAGTATTAGTGAAATCATTATACTTTTAAATTTGTTAGTATTAAAAAAATGTACTGTATAATTATCATATTCATATTTTTTATATTCCATAATTTATTCTCCTTCTTTATAGTATCAACAAATACTATTTATAATATACTTTCAAGGGCAAGAATAGTCATTTGATCTACAGAATTTTGTCTTTCTTCTGCACTTAATTGTTGTTTTTTATAAAGTGAATCAACAACAGTTAAAATACATGCAGCTTCTTTCTTTAAAACTTTTGCAGTATAAAATAATGCGAAAGATTCCATTTCTGATGCTACTATATTCAAATCTTTTGGTATTCTACCTAAAAATTTATTTAAGTTAATCATATAAGAATCAAAGCAATCTGTCGTACATACATTACCCTTTATTATATTTATACTCTCTTTTTTTGCAATATCCTCTATCTTTTTATTAATTTTTTTAGAACCTGATACTAAGTTTACTTTTTCATTATTAAATGTGTAGGAAAAATTACTTTCAGTATAACTATTTTCAACAAGAATAATATCAAGTAAATTGATATCTTCAACATATGATCCACAAGATCCAAGTCTTATTATTTTATCTACATCATAAAATTTATATAACTCATATGAATATATTCCCATGCTAGGATTACCCATACCATGTGCCATAATAGTTATTTCTTTTCCCTTATATGTTCCAGTATATGCATAAATATTTCTTATATCATTTACCAATTTTATATTATCTAAATACTTTTCTGCGATTGCTTTAACTCTAAGTGAATCTCCAGACATAATTACAGTCTTAGCAATATCACCTTTATTTGCATTATTATGGGCTGTTGCCATATTATCACCTACCATTATTAATATATCACTAAAAAAAGTAAATCATGCAAAATCTACTTTTTAAGTGCTTTTCTAAAAATCTTTGAGCCTATCATTGCTGTATCAAAACAAGATTTTCCTTTTTCTCTTTCATTTTGCCTAATCATTATATCGTTTTCTTTTTCTTGAAGTTTTATTAATTTATTATATATTTTCTTCATTTGTTCTTTCTTCATATATTTCCCCTATATTATTATAAAAATAAATTTATTCTTCTAATTCATCTTCATCACTTTCTATTAAAACCTCTCTTGGTTTAGAACCATTAGCAGGCCCTATTACACCTCTTTCTTCTAGTAAATCTATTATTCTAGCTGCCCTATTATATCCAAGTCTATACTTTCTTTGAAGGAATGATGCACTTACCTTCCCAGCTGAAATTACATATTCAACTATATCATTATAAAGTGGATCATCATTATCAACATCATTTTTATCTATTACATTTTTAGAACCTATTTCATCTAATTTCATAAAATTTTCATCATATACAGCTTTTTGTTGCTCAATTGTTTTATTAGCAATTTTCTCAACATCTTCTTCAGATATAAATGCACCTTGTATTCTAGTTGGCGCAGTTGATCCCATAGGGGAATAAAGCATATCACCTTTACCTAATAATTTTTCTGCTCCTGGATGATCTAATATTGTTCTTGAATCTATTTGTGATGAAACTGCAAATGATATACGAGATGGAATATTTGCTTTTACAACACCAGTTATTACATCTGTTGATGGTCTTTGAGTTGCTACAATTAAATGTATACCAGCAGCTCTTGCCATTTGAGTAATTCTCATTATTGATTGCTCTACTTCTTTTGATGCGACTAACATAAGATCTGCAAGTTCATCTATTAATACTACCATATATGGAAGTAATGGTTTTTGAGATTCTACTGGTAATAATTCATTTTGCGCTCTTAGTTTAGAATTATATCCTTCTATATTTTTAGTCTTACTATCACTGAATAACTCATATCTTTTTTCCATTTCATCTACTACTTTTTGAAGTGCAGCAGATGCTTTTTTAGGATCAGTTATAACTGGCATAAGCAAATGTGGAATACAATTATACATGCTAAGTTCAACTTTTTTTGGATCTACCATTATTAACTTAACCTCATCTGGTTTTGCTCTCATAAGTATTGAACTAATTATACAATTTACACATACTGATTTTCCTGATCCTGTTGAACCTGCGATTAAAAGATGTGGTGTTTTATTAATATCCATAAATATAGGTCTACCCATTATATCTTTACCAAGTGCTACTCTTAACTTATTATCTGAGTTTTCCTTTATTAATTCTTCCATCATTTCATAGAATGACACTCCTGTTGAAATCTTATTAGGAAGTTCAATACCTACTGTACTTTTTCCTGGAATAGGAGCTTGTATTCTTACGTCAGTTGCTGCAAGAGCAAGTGCTATTTCACTACTTAATGCCTTTATTTTACTTATTTTAGTTCCTGATTTTACTTCTAATTCATATTGAGTAATTGATGGTCCTACATGAGCTGTTTTAACTTTTGCTGTTATTCCAAAATCTCTAAGGACTCCGTCTAGCCTCTTAGCATTGTCTATTATTGCTGCTTCATTTTTTTGTTGATTTTTCTTTTTAGATGAACCATCAGATGCCTCTAATATACTTATATCAGGTAATATATAGTCTAGATACTTATTAGATGCAGGAGATACCTCTTGTTTTTCTATTACAGGTTCAATCGTTTCCTTAAACATTGCGTCTTCAAACAATGCATCTTCTTCATAAGAAAGTCTTTTTGCTTTAGCAAGTTTTATTTTTTCCTTTTCTTCTCTTTTATTTATTTTATGTTTTACTATTTCTTCTTCATCTTCTTCATATTCATATTCATCATCTTCATCGTTATCCTCTTTTTCTCTTCTTAATTTATCTCTTAGTTTTGATATTCCTTCACCTATTGATAGATCAGCAACTAAAATAACTCCTATTAACATTAATACACCTATAACTATTATACTTCCCGTTCTTCCAAGTAAAATATAAAATATTGAAATAAAGAATGCCCCAAGAACTCCTCCACCAGAGAAACTAACTTTAGTATTAATACATTTTATAACTTCATCAATTGTATCTTTCATAGTATTCATAAATGTTGAAGTTTCATTTATATAATTTATATAATTTTCTATATTATTAGAATATTTAAAATCTATTACATCTACTGTATTATCTT
>CAPQQE010000035.1:0-4585 GCA_948687865.1 uncultured Bacilli bacterium | reverse complement strand
AGCATATAACAGCCAAAAATAAGTAAAAGTGTTAAAACTATAAAATCAAAAGATCCCATTAAAAACATTGAAAAACCCTTTATTATAGTACCAAGTATATTAGCCCTAAAACCTAAAAATCCTATAATTGATATTACAATAAAAACTATACCCTTTATCTCTATTGGATATTTAAATCCACTTTTTTTAGAATCATTTTTTTTCTTCTTTTTTGCCACGAAAAACACCTCAACTATCATAGTAATTATAACATATAAAATAAAATTAGAAAAGCATTTATTACTTTTCTAAATCTCAGTTATTACAGTTATTATCATTGGTTTACATTCTGTTTCACTATATAAGTATTTTCCAAGTTCTTCTCTTATTCCATTTTTTATTTTATTAAATTCTACATAGTTATTACTTATATTGCTATTTATAACTTCAAGTGATATTTCCTTCATTTTATCTATTATTTCACTGTTTTCTTTAACATATATAAATCCTCTTGTTAATACTTCAGGACCCGCTAATACTTCTTTAGTCTTTCTATTTAGTGTAGTACATATTATAACTATACCATTGTCACTTAATAATTCTCTATCTTTAAGTACTAATTCACCAATATCTTTAGTAGAATTACCATCTATTAGTAATTCATCTATTTTAATTACTTCCTTTTCTTGAGTAAGTTTGCCACCTTCAAAACATGCCACTTCACCATTTAATTTAAGTAATATGTTTTCTTTTTTCATTCCTATAGAATATGCAATATTAGCATTTTCTACTTGATGACGATATTCACCAATTACAGGAAAATAATACTTTGGATTCATTAAATTAATCATTAACATTAAATCCTCTTGAGAAGCATGATTAAGTAAATGATCTTTAGATGATAATGTAATTACATTTGCACCTATTTTGCTTATTTCGTCACTAATTTTTACAGATTTTTTCTCCATACCTATTTGTACTGGTTCAAGATAAAGTACAGTATCATTAGGATTTATTTTAACATATTTATCGTATCCATTTACTATTCTCTCTAAGTTTACAAACGGTTTTTCATTTTCATTTGATATTAATATAATAGAGTCCCTCTCATTAATATTATTTAAATTTCCTATTTGTTCTTTATTAAATGTTATGTAATTTTCATTAATTGCATAGTCAACTAAGTTTTGTAATTTTTTGCCCATCACTACTATTTTTCTATGTGTTTTAGATACTTCATTAAATAATTCTTGTAATCTTGATATATGATTTGTAAATACTGTTATTATTATTCTTCCTTCATTATGTAATAGTGCATCTCTAACAACATTTGAAATTCTATTATTAGGAGTTGTATATCCTACTCTATCTGCATACTCTGATTCACTTAAAAGACATAATACTCCTTGTTTTCCTATATATGCAAGTTTACATATATCTGTTTTATATGGTCCTGTCATACTTGAATCAAATACAAAGTTACCTGTATATACTATTGCACCATCTTCTGTATTTAAAACATATCCAACAGAATCTGGAACGGAATGAGTTAAACTAACTGGAAATATACTATTTTTACCAAATTTAATACTTTTATGAGCACTAATTAAATGTAAATTCTTATAATCTATATTCATATCTTCAAATTCTCTTTTTAAAGCATCTACTGTAAATTTAGTCGCATAAACCTTAATAGATGGAATATTTCTAACTATATCACAAACTGCACCCATATACTTTTCATGTGCATGGGTTATAAATATCCCTTTAATTTTTTTTATATTCTCTTTTAAAAAATTAAAATCAGCACCAAGCATTTTATCATCAGCATATTTAAGTCCTGCATCAAAAATAAATATATCATCATCTACTGAAACAACATACATATTTTTTCCACTTTCATTAAGTCCGCCTAAAGCAAAAATTTTAATTTTACTCATGTTTTCTCTCCTTTCATTTTTTTATCAAAGAAATAAGCAATAATAATTATATCAAAAAAAGACAAATTTTAAAAGTGTTTGTCTTAATAATTTTATTTATATAGTTATAGATTCATTTATTGTTAATGAATCTACTAATAATTTTATTTCATCTATAGATTCATTATCTAATACTATTTTAAAATTAGTTACTCCAATATTTTTTAATCTATTAATTTGATCTAAATAGTTAATATTTTCATAATTTAATATTTTCATATAACAATTTTCACTTCTTATTGGGAATTTTTTATTATATTTATCTACAAGATAATAATCATTTTTACACTCACTACATCTTTTTTCTTTATTAACATATGTATTTAAAATACAATATTTACTTATCATTAATTCTACTTTACCATATAAAGTAAATTCTAAATTAGGTAAAGAATTATATCTATTTTTATAATTTTCTATAGTATTCTTAATATCTTCTATAGTAAGTTCATAAGATAAACCTACTTTTTTAATTCCGATACTATGTAAATAATATATGAAATATGAATTTACTACATTAAAATACTCACTAGTAAAACAATTATTATATAGTCCTCCTATTTCTGAGACAATAGTATTTTCTTTTCTTATATTAAAATTATTTATTCTAGGCATCTTTAATATAATTCTATTAGTATTTTTATATTTATTATATAAATTATAATTATTAATATAACATTTATAGTTTGTATTATCTAGAATATATTTTAATTGTTCTTCATTTTGTATATCAAAAAATATATCATTAGTAATATCTATATTACTATTTTTAAATTCATATTTATTTACTTTAAAATTATTATCAAAATAAACTCTATCTTTATTAAGTAAATTAATAATATCTCTTCTTAAGTTATTTATAGTTTTAATCGGTATAAAAATATCATCATCAATAACTATTTTTAAGTTATTAAATACATATATATCATTTCCTAATTTATTTAATTTTTCTCTTATATCATCACTTGTAATAGGATTATTCTTTGCTTTATAAACTGAATCATTTATAACTATTTTCTCTGTATTAATTCCATCAGTAATACTAAATATTATTTTATTTTTTAATACTATAAATTCACCATCAATTGATACTTTTCTTATATTATTGCTAGTTTTATTAATATAATTATTTAATTTTATATCTATCGTTTTATATACTTTCGTTCCTTCTTTTATATTTTCTTTTGTATCAAATTCTACTATATCCCCATTTTTAGCACTATTTATAAGTAAACCATTTTTATATATCTTATTTAAATAAAAACCTATTTCTCTATCACAAATAAATCTAATAGCATCCCCTTGATTAATATAATCACATAATTTTACTTTAACTTTATCTTTTTTCGAAGATAATACTTCTCCTATTAATATACCCATATGATTTGGTCTATAACCACTTACTAAATCTTTCCCTCTTTTATTATATAAATGTCCTAAAGTAAAATCCCTATTAAATACTTTTTTCATATTTACTATATCTGTATTAGTAACTTTATTATAATCTATCTTATTTCTATATATTCTTGTAGTTAAAAGAGCATACTCTTTACTTTTCATTCTTCCTTCTATCTTAAAACTATCTATTTTAGCATCTATTAAATCGTCCAAATTTTCAATTGTGCATAGATCTTTTAAACTAAGTAAGTATTTATCACTAATATTTACTTTTTCGTTATTTTTATATAAAGTATATTGTTGTCTACACATCTGCGCACACATTCCTCTATTAGCACTCCTAAGAGATTCAAAATAACTATAAAGACAATTACCAGATGATGATACACATAATGCCCCATGAACAAATACTTCAAGTTCTATATCAACTTCTTCTTTCATTTTCTTTATAGTTTCAAGTGGTACTTCTCTTGCTAAAACTACTCTTTTAAATCCTAGTTTCTTTAAATGTTTAAGGGCATTAACATTATGTACATTCATTTGAGTTGATGCATGCATAGTTAAATTAGGAAATTTTTTATGTATTAAATCCGCCATACCTAAGTCCTGAATTATAACAGCATCTACTCTATTTTTGTGAATAAATTCTACATATTTTATAAATTCATCTACTTCATTATCATATATGATAGTATTAATAGTAATATAGATTTTTACCCCATATAAATGACAATAATTAATTGCTTCAATAATTTCTTCATTAGTAAAATTATCTGAAAATGCCCTTGCACCAAATTTCTTTCCACCTATATATACAGCATCTGCACCATTTTGTACTACAACTTTTAATGTTTCTAGATTTCCTGCTGGAGATAATAATTCTATATTTCTCATAATATTCACCAAGTAAAGTATATCAAAAAATATTATAAAAATAAATAGAAGAGATTTTTCTTCTATTTATCATTTTCTATCATTAATAATTTATAATACTTCCAAGCAAGTACTCTAAATGCTAATTTATCGATTTGTGCCTCGCTTATTGTGCCATTATCCACAGCACCTTTTATCTCAGTAAAACTATCAGCATAATTGGTTGTAATTATCAAATCATTACCTGCAAGTATTGCTTTAACAGCAGTTTTATCTATTCCATCTAGTGCTTTCATTGCTATATCATCTGTTATAGTTATTCCAGTAAACCCAAGTTCATTTCTCAGTAAATTATG
>CAPQQE010000034.1:9509-12483 GCA_948687865.1 uncultured Bacilli bacterium | reverse complement strand
CCCAAGCAGAGGGAGAGTCAATAATAGACGAAACTATATTTGAGAATAGATTTCAAAATTTATATGAGATTAAAAAAATGGGTGCAATAATAAAGGTTGATGGAAACAAAGGTTATATAAAAGGTAAAACAAAATTAAAAGGAAAGGTAGTAAATGCCACGGATTTAAGAGCGGGGGCGGCCTTAGTACTTGCAGCTTTAATAGCGGATGGAATAACAACCATAAATAATTCAGATTATATTTTAAGAGGTTATGAAAATATAGTGGAAAAATTAACTTCTCTAGGTGCTAAAATAGAATTAATACAAATATAATTAATTAGTACTACTTTAAATATTACTAGGGAGTGGGTATATGAAAATGAAAATATTTATAATTTTACTTGTATTTTTTGCTATAATAATTATTTCTTATGTACAAAATAATAAAGAAGAAATAAATTATACAATAATAGGAGAAAAAGAGTTATTTTCAAATAATATTATATCCAAAAATTTTTCAGATTTATTATATGATGAATTACAAGAAAATAAAAATTTTGGTTTCTATTCCAAGGAATTCACTTTTAAAGATATAAGAACTATAGATGTAATAAATAATATTAATAATAATATATTAATTGATAATATATCAATACAAAATATATTAAATAGAACTAATTTATTAATAATTAATGTAGGAAATAACGAAATAAATTACAAATTATCAACCTTAGATAACTCAGAAAATAATGACAATATTGTATATAATTACTTAGATGAGGTAATAGATGATGTTAAGAATCTAATAGAGCGAGTAAAGGATTTTAATGAGGGCAAAATAATATTTTTGGGACCTTACAATAATACATTAAATGAAGAAAATAATAAATACTATGATTATATAAACAAAAAATTAAATTTGATAATGCATTCTAATGATATAGAATATATAAATTTATATAATTTATTAAACAAAAATAGTGATTATTTAACTAAAACAAATCCTATTTATATAACAAATGAAGGAAATTTAGCAATTTTTAACAAATTATATAGTAAAATTAATGAATTATACTTGAAATAATATTTTTAACTTGTTATAATATAGAAGATTTTAGTGATTCTATGACTAAAAATAGTTATGGCGGAAGGAGAAATATAAGTGAAAAAAGAAGGAAATGTTGAATATATTGATGCTACAGTAACATGTGCTTGTGGAGAAACTTTTACTACTAAATCAACAAAAGGGGATATACGTATAGAAGTTTGTTCAAAGTGCCATCCATTTTATACAGGAAAACAAAGTAGTGTATCAAAAAGGGGAAAAGTAGAACGTTTTAATGCTAAATATGGCTTTACACAAAAAGAAGAAAATTAAACTAGACGCTAGTTTAATTTTTTTTAACTTGTTATAATATATATAGGTGATAATATGAAAATAGGTATAATAGCAGATCATAGAGGTTATGAGTTAAAAAACAAAATTATCAAAAAATTAAAAAATATAGATTTTATTGATTATGGGACATATGATAAAAAAATGGTTGATTATCCTGATTATGCATTTAAGTTATGCAAAAAAATAGTTGAAAAAGAAGTTGATTTAGGAATTGCAATATGTGGTTCTGGAATAGGAATGAGTATAGCATGTAATAAAGTAAAAGGAATAAGGTGTGCGAGGGTTACAAATATAAAAGATGTAAAAGTAACTAGAAAAGATAATGATGCCAATGTAATATCATTTTCATCAGATATAAGTTATATAAAGGTAAAGAAAATGATAGAAGAATTTATAAATACTCCATTTTCATCTTTAGAAAGATATAGTATTAGAAATAATAAAATTAGTGAATACGAAGAGTTAAATTAGCATATACTTTATTGGTGAGGACTATGAAAAAAATAATAGTATTAATAATAAGTATAATAATAGTACCATTTGTAATTACTAATTTTTTTTATGACTATAAAGTAAAAAAACAAATATATGGATTTAATTCAAATAAAGAAGAAGTAAAAGTTAGAGTTTTAAAAAAGGATAATACTATTGAAACTATGAACATAGAAGATTATCTAGTTGGAGTCGTATCTTCTGAAGTACCTGTATATTTTGAAGAAGAAGCCATAAAAGCCCAAGCAGTAGCAGCAAGAACATATGCATTAAAACAAATAGAAAACCATAAAACTGCGAACTATGATGTAACTGATGATACTAGTTCTCAGGTGTATCAAACAAATGAAGAGTTAAAAAGTAAATGGGGAGATAAATATGATAACTACATATCAAAAATAAAAAATTGTATAGATAAAACTAGAGGAGAATTTATCTCATATAATAATGAGGTAATATATGCTTTCTTTTTCTCAACAAGCAATGGGAAAACAGAGGATAATAAAAATGTATTTGGAAAAGATTTACCATATTTAAGGGTAGTTGATAGTAGTTTTGATGAAAATGAAACAAGTAATTTTTCTGTTACAAAATCATTTACTCTTGAAGAGTTCTATAATAAATTAGGACTAGCATATTCAGAAAATTTAGTAATTAGTGATGAAATAAGAACAGAATCAGGTAGAGTGAACAGTATTAAAATAAACGATGTTAGTATTACAGGGAGAACTTTTCAAAAAAAACTCTCACTTAGATCAAATGATTTTAAAATACAAAAGGAAGGTAGCATTATAAATATAACAACAAAAGGATTTGGTCATGGAGTAGGTATGAGTCAATATGGGGCAAATGCACTTGCAAAACAAAATAAAAATTATGAAGAAATATTAAAATATTACTATCAAGGAACTAATTTACAAAAATTGTAATTTTTATGAATAAAAAAGGAAATATTCGCCAAACTTAAAATGAGGTGGATAAAATGAAACAAAGAAAAAAATTAAAAGAAGAAGAAGAGAGAATTCAAGAAAGTTTTTCTAATAAAGTAGAAACAGATATAGTTCAAAGTAAAAAATTATTTGGATTTATAAAAAGATATGTA
>CAPQQE010000034.1:7178-9499 GCA_948687865.1 uncultured Bacilli bacterium | reverse complement strand
AAGAAAAAAATTAAAACCATTTGTAATGCCTGTAGTATACGGAATTGCTTTTGCAACGCTTATAATGTCATTAGCAATGTTAGATTCAATACAAAACAAAAAAGTAATGACCGATGATAGTAATTATACTTATGTAAATAATAGTATAATAACAAGTAATATACCAGTGGTAAAAGAAGAAGCAACAATTGTAAAACCATATACATCAGATAAAGTTGAGATATCAAAAAAGTTTTATGATAAAGATTCAACAGATGAAGAAAAACAAAATGCGTTAATATATTATAATGATACATATATGCAAAATTCAGGAATTCTATATAAATCAAGTGAATCTTTTGATGTATTAACAATATTAGATGGTACAGTAGTAAATTTAAAAAAAGATGAAGTTTTAGGAAATGTTGTTGAAGTAAAACATTCAAATAATTTAATTAGTACGTACGAAGGGTTAAAAGAAGTAAATGTAAAAAAAGATCAATTATTAAAACAAGGTGATATAATTGGTAAAAGTGGAAAACTTGAATTAGGAGAATCATTAGAAAATGCCCTATTATTTGAACTTATTAATGAAGGAAAATATGTAAATCCATTAAATTATTTTGATAAAAAGATAAGTGAATTATAAAATAATCATAAAAAATTAATAAAATTATATATTTTACTATAGAGGTGTTTAGGTTGAATAGTAAAATATATAATAGAATAAAAAAAGAAGTGAAATATATTTTAGATGATAACTTAACTATAAGAGATATAGGAAAGATCATGAATGTAAGTAAAAGTACAGTACATAAAGATTTGCATGAAAGATTGTATGATATAAATATACAAACATTTAGAAAAGTAGATACTGTATTAAAAGAACATTTAGAACAAAGACATATAAATGGTGGATATGCAACCAAAATGAAATATGAAAAATTAAGAAAGGGATGATATCTTGCTTAGTAAAGATATTGGAATAGATTTAGGAACAGCAAATGTACTTATATATATAAAAGGACAAGGTATTGTCATAAATGAACCAAGTGTAGTTGCAATAGATACAGAAACGAAAAATGTATTAGCAGTTGGAGAAGAAGCACATCAAATGCTTGGTAGAACTCCAGGAAAAGTTAAATCAATTAGGCCTCTTAAAGATGGGGTAATTGCAGACTTCGAACTTACAGAGGCAATGTTAAATAGCTTTATAAAAAAGATAAAAGCGAAAAATGCATTTTCAAAACCTAGAATACTAATTTGTTGTCCATCAAATATAACACAAGTTGAGAGAAATGCAATAAGAGAAGTGGCAGAGAGTTCTGGTGCAAAGAAAGTATTTGTAGAAGAAGAACCAAAAGTAGCTGCTGTAGGAGCAGGTCTTGATATAAGTGCACCTTCTGCTAGTATGGTAATTGATATAGGTGGTGGAACAACAGATATAGCGATATTATCATTAGGTGATATAGTAAATAGTAAATCAGTTAGAATCGCAGGAGATTTATTTGATCAAGAGATAATTAAGTAACTAAAGAAGAGTCTTTTGTAAAAAACAATGAATCAGAACCAATAAAAATAAAAATTGGTACAGTATATGCTGAAGATAAAAAAGAAAAGATGAATATTAGAGGAAGAGATATGATAACAGGTCTTCCAAATTCAATAACAATAAGTTCAAAAGAAGTTGACGAGGCTCTAAAGGAGTCAATACATAAAATTATATTAGCTACTAAATCTGTATTAGAAGAAACAATGCCAGAATTATCAGCTGATATAGTAACAAATGGTATAGTGGTTACAGGCGGAGGAGCACTTTTAGATGGAATCCAAAAATTATTAGAAATAGAGCTAAAAGTACCAATTAAGATAGCTGATTCACCTCTTACTTGCGTAGCAGATGGAACGGCAATAATGTTAGATAATATAAAATTAATTGAAAAATAAGTTAAATACTTATTTTTTTAAAATATTATGATATAATTTATTATAGTAGGTGATAGTATGAGTAGTAGTTTATTGAGCAACTTAAAAATAATATTTATAGTATTTGTATTTGTTGCTTGCCTAGTTCCTTTTATAAAAAAATTAGCAATATATATAGGTGCAGTAGATATTCCAGGTGGTAGACATATACATGATAAAGTAATGCCAAAGTTAGGTGGACTTGCAATATTTTCAGGATTTTTACTTGGATATATGTTATTTTGCAATCAAACTCCACAAATGATATCTATACTAATAGGTGGAATAATTATTTTAATATTTGGTATATTTGATGATATAAGAACAATCAATTCAGGCTTAAAACCTATTTATAAGTTTCTTGGTCAAATAGTTGC
>CAPQQE010000034.1:4477-7168 GCA_948687865.1 uncultured Bacilli bacterium | reverse complement strand
CCACCATCTACACAATTTATAGGTCAAATAGCAAGTGCCTCAGTAGTAGTATTTTATGGTAATATAATAATGCAGGAAGTTACAGCATATGGAATATACTTAAACTTTGGAGTATTTGCACCATATCTTACCATAATATTTATAATAGCATTAATGAATTGTCTAAATTTTATCGATGGTCTAGATGGTTTAGCAGGAGGAATTGCAACTATATTTTTTGTTACAATATCAATAATAATAAATTTTACAGGAATATTTAATGGGTTAGATGCATCACTTTCATTAATTATGATAGGAGCAACTTTAGGTTTTCTAGTACATAATTTTCACCCAGCAAAAATATTTTTAGGTAATAGTGGGTCAATGTTTATAGGTTATATGATTGCAATAATTTCATTATTGGGATTTAAAAATGTAACTATAATCTCATTTGTAGTACCAATATTAATATTAGCAATACCAATATTAGATACATTTTTTGCTATAACTAGAAGACTTATAAAAGGAGAATCCCCAACTAAAGGTGATAAAAAACATATACATCACCAACTATTACAAATGACATCAAGTCAAGTAAAAACAGTATTAATAATATATTTAATTAATATTCTATTTTCTTTTGCGTCAATAGTATATGTAATCAAAAATGCAAAATTAGGTCAAATAATATATGCTATACTGTTTGTAATTGTAACCTGGTTTGTATTAACAACGGATATACTGTTTGATAGAAAAACCATAAAAGAAGATTTAAAACATAAAATAATAAAAGGTGAAAAGAAGAATGATGAATAATTCTTCTTTTAATATTGTGCAATTTTGTTTCAATTTTTGTATTTAGAATATCCTATTCATAATAGCAAACTCGAATCATTTTCAAAACATGAAAGTTCGAGTTTTAAAATATCCAAATATATGATATAATCAATATGTTGGTTTAAAATAGATGGGAGTAAAAAAATGATAAATTTTATTGTATGCGAAGATAATAAAATAATAAGAGAAAGAAATATAGAAATAATTAATGATGTTATGTTTAAAAATAAAGTAGATTATAGAGTCTACCAATTTAGCAATTATTCTAATGAATTAAAAACAATAATAAAATCCAATAAAAAAAATAAAATATATTTATTGGATATAGAATTAGAAGATTCATCTGGTTTATCAATTGCAACAGATATTAGGGATATGGATTTAGATAGTGTAATTATATTATGTACTTCATATGTAGAGTTTTTACCATATATTTTAAAATCAAAATTATCAATATTTGATTTTATATCTAAATTTGAAAATTATGATGCAAATATCTTCTCATCTTTAGATAGAGCAGTATTATTATACAAAAATCAAATAAATGAACAAGATCAGATTGAAAAAGGAATCAAAGTAGAGGAAACAGTAAAATAACAATAAGAGGAGTGAAGTAAAATGAATATAATAAATATAGTTTTGAGTGGAATTATAACCTGTACTACCACAATTATAGTAATTAAAAATATATCAAATAATGGTCTGAAGCCCAATAAATATATGGTGTTTTATTTACTATATTTACCATTAATGATTTTAAATGTATTATATCTTGAGGGAATATATAGATTAATTACAAGTATACTAGTCGTTATAATGTCATCATATTTTTCAATATTTAATAAAGATATTTCTAATTCAGTATATTATTCATTAGTATATGAAATATTTGCCTTTATAGGTGAAATAATTATATCAGTTGTTTTTGTAAGTGTATTACATTTTGATTTGAATAATTATGAAAGTTTCTCATTTTCATTATTAATTTTTTCAATATGTAATAGTCTACTTATATTTATTCTATCGAAAATATCATTCATAAATAAATCGGTTAGAAAACTAAATAAAAGTATCTGTAAAAATAATATGGATTGGATATATATTTTTATAATAATAGTACTCATGATATTATTAATGACATTTAATAGATATAATTTGTCTTCAAACATAAATTTTTATATAAATATGGGAATGGTATTATTTATAGTTGTTTCATTATTGTATGTTATATATAATAAATTTCAAAAAGATAATATGGAAGAAAAGTATAAGAATATGATGGAATATGTTGAAAGATATGAAAAGATAATAAATGATCAAGGTAAGAAAAATCATGAGTATAATAATCAGTTAATGGTTTTAAAAGGATATTTAAGTAGACCAGAGAAGATAAAAGAATATTTAGATTTATTAATCGGTGAACATAAAACAGGTCAAAATTATAAAGTTAAACAATTATGTTATCTTCCAGATGGAGGTATAAAAGGTTTAATTTATCATAAGCTAGGTAAAATGGAAGAATATCAAATAAAGCCATATTTATATATTGACCAAAATATAAAGAACGTATTTGAAGATAAATTTGATATTAAGACTTATAAAGATATAACAAAATTATTGGGAGTATTCATTGATAATGCAATAGAGGCTGCAGCCGAATCTGATGAGAAAGAAATGGATATAGAGATAAAGGGTCAAGATGATTGTATAATTATAAATATTACTAATACGTATAATACAAAAATTGATGTTAATAAAATAGGTAAAAAGGGATTTTCAACAAAAGGAGTTGGTCATGGATTCGGATTATCTATTGTAAAAGATATATCCAAGAATAATGATAATATTGAAACATTTAGTGAAGCAATTGATAAT
>CAPQQE010000034.1:0-4467 GCA_948687865.1 uncultured Bacilli bacterium | reverse complement strand
AAACAAACTGCGATTATATATTATAGTAAATAAAAAGCTCTCTATTAGAGAGAATTTTTATTTATCTTAAACTTTCTGGCATAGTAGGTTCATCAAGTAATACCGCAAAACATCCAGTAGTAGCAATAGTTCCAATTATTGTACCGATAATAGTTAGTGCAGTAGCTATAATCTTTTTCATATATACCTCCTTTATCTATGATTAATTATTTAACCTTCATACTTTTTATAATTATTATAACTAACTCCAAATATCTTATATGTAATAGGAATCATTATAATAATTTGGATTATAAGTGCAAAAATAAAGCAATTACTTAATGTATTATCTTTAATAATTAAAGATAATATCATGTATATTATTGAAATAATTATTGATAATATCTTATAAATTATTCTCTTTCTTTTATTAGTGAGTGGTCTTTTTTCAGTATCTGCAGGAGCAAATATTCCAATTAATAATACTAAAGGAATAAATATTATTTTTTTTATAATTTCTGGAATAGTTAAATTTATACATAAAAATGGAAATAGTATAAAGAATAAAGTGGATGATATTAAACAATCTATGCTTCTTTTAGCATGCACCCCAAATGCCGTAAGTCTAATTCCATTAAATATTAATATTAACAAAACCACTTCTTTAAATATCCCGATTATTATAGAGATAATAATTATAAAAATTAATTTTGTTATTGTTAAATATAATCCCTCTAAACCATATCTAATTTTATCTAAATCCCTTTCAGATAAATTTTTATTATATTGTTTTATAAGGTTCATACATTTATTTAGTATAAACTTTTTCATGATTACTCCTTACAACTAGAATATCATTAATAATTTCTAAATTTGATAAAATGTAAAAAAATGTACTTTTTTGTATAAAATTCAAGAAAAATTTTAAATTTTATCAGAAAAATTCTAAAAAACATCTATTTATTAAATTGCATTATTATCAATGTTATAATAAAATTACACCCCATAAAATAATATTTACGAATTTTGTCGAATTTTTGGGTACGCTTTTTCTTGAATGCTGTAATAAAACAGATGTATCATAAATATAGACAAAAGAAGGAGGAATTAATATGTCAAAAGGTGTAATTAAATGGTTTAATAATGAGAAAGGGTATGGATTTATAAATGGTTCATTAGAGGAAGATGTTTTCGTTCATTATACTTCAATAAAACAAGATGGATATAAAACTTTATCTGAGGGACAAACTGTTGAATTTAATTTGATTAAAACTGAAAAAGGTTTACAAGCAACAGATGTAAAAACTGTAAATGAAAAAGATTTAACTGCTATTATATAGTAGTTTTTTTAAAAAGTATGTTATAATTTACAAAAGGAGATGATATTTTGAAATATATAATAAGAAGCACAAAAGTAGATAATACTGATGCTATCAAGGATTATATTCAAAGTAAGTTAAGTAAGTTAGATAAATATTTCGAAAATGCTGATGAAATAGAGGCAACTGTTTTGACAAAAATAAATGGGAGAAGCCAAGTTATTGAAGTAACAATTCCAACTAAACATTTTACTTTGAGAAATGAAGAGTCAAATGATGATTTATATGCTGCTATTGATAAAATATCTGATAAACTAGAAAGACAAATAAGAAAAAATAAGGAAAAAATAAACAAAAAAATTAATAAAACATTTATAACTGATTTTGAACATGATATAGTAGATGAGTATATAGATGATGAAAAGATTGTAAGAAAAAAACAGATAGAATTAAAACCAATAGATGAAGAAGAAGCAATAATTCAAATGGAAATGTTAAATCATTCATTCTTTGTATATAAAGATGTAAACACAAATAAGGTTTGTATTTTATATAAAAGAAAAAATGGTAACTATGGTGTTATAGAAACTGAATAGGAAAGATTTATCTTTTCTATTTTTTTCTTGTAAAAATAAGGGGATTATTATATAATTATTATAATGTAAGGATGATAGTAATGAATAAAAAAATATTATACTTTTTTCTTTTTGCTTTTATATTCTTTATAGATATTAATTTTGTTAATGCTGATGAAAATTGTGTTTCTGTAAGGGATAAAATTAATAGTTATGAAGTATATAAGCAATCTTTAGAATCCCTTGATTGTACAGATAATAGTGATGTAGATAATGTTAATGCATGTAATGAAAATAGTGTAAAGCGAAATATTGTTGTAACAGAAATAATGAAGTTAAATGATGAAAAACGTATTTGTCCCTCAGAAGAAAAAGAGGTAGAACAGATAATAAAAGAGAATGAAGATAGTTGTGGACAAATATTTGATGATACATTTAATAACTTTGTAAATGGTATTATGAAAGTTTTTTATATATTGGGACCTATATTGTTAGTTTTGTTTGGTACATTAGATTTTACTAAGGCAACTGTATCAAATGATGCACAAGCTTTAAAAAAGGCAACTAGAGATTTTTCTAAGAGATTAGTAGCAACCATACTTCTATTCTTAGTTCCAGCAGTAGTGAACATATTATTAAGTTTTAATGTATCTGATAAGTACTTATCTGGAAATGCTTATACATGTAATTATAATTATATAACATTTAATAAAAAATATAATATACTTTATGTTCCTAGAAATAATAGTGCAACAACTTTAAATGGAAGGATGAAAATAGGAGGGGTTACATCAGATGCGGAGGCAGAAAAACTTAGCGTAGAATTAACAAATATGTTAAATACAAAAATACATTATAATAAAGAAAATCAGAAGGGACCATTTCCTGAATATTGGAGTAAACCATATAATAATTTAGAGGCATTTCAATGTACTTGGTGGGCTAATGGTAGAGCTAGTCAATATTTAGCAGAACATGGGACAAAGTATAAATCCTACCCAACCCAATCAGGTAATGGTGGTGATTACTATAATGTGAACGTAAAAGGTGGATGGTTTGAATATGGACAAGAACCAAGGCCAAACTCAATAATATCTTGGACACAAGGAAGATATGGTCATGTTGCTTATGTGGAGGGTGTAACAAAGGATAAAATATATATAAGTCATGCGGGAAGCGGTAGGAGTTGGAAAGGTGTAACAAGTATACCAATTGATGGAAGCTGGGGAGGACCTAGTTATCATTTAAATGGTTATATTTACCTAGATTCTCCAAGATAGAAAGGATAGAATAGTATGAAAGAGAAAGTAATAAAAATTTTACTTATTTCGTTATTTATATTTTTAATAATAGGAAATATTTACTTCTCAATAAGATATGAAGAATTTTCAAATGATCCAAGAGACGACAATGTAGAAAAAATCAATGAAAAAATAACAAAAGAAAAAGATGAATATAAATTTAATGTTATATATTATTGTATAGAGCAATTATTAACATACATAAAAGATGAAAAATATGATATCGCACTAAATCTATTAGATAAAGAATATATAAGTGAGAATGGTATTAATAGTAATAATATTAAGTTATTGTTTAATAATGTTAATGATTTTACTATTTTAGATGAATATAAAACTGAAAATAAAACTAATTCAGTATATTATGTTTCCTCTCTAATAGAACAAAATAAGAACCTAAAGAGTATGTATTTTATTGTATATTTTGATTATAATAATAGAACTTATTCGGTACAACCTACAAGTGAAGATGAGTATAATTTAGCAAAAAAAAATAAGCAAAATAAAGTTCAATCATTTATTATAAATCCTAATGAATATAATATTTATAAATATAATTACGATCCAGAGTATATTGCAAAAAAATATATTAAAGATTTTTATTTAAAAAGCACTTATTTACCAAAAGAAGCAAATAAAATTCTAGAAAATAGCTCTGTAGATTATTTAAAAAATAAAAATATGATATCAAAGGATACAGTAAGTGAAGTTTTAACCATAAGCAAAGATATAAATGAAAAAAATATAACTTACAATTTACAAACAATACATACAACATATAAGATAATAGTAACAAACGTAATGGATTACAAAATAAGAATAGAATAATGGAGGGATTAATATGTGTGATAATATAATTGTATTATATATATTTATGTTAATAAAAATTATAGCTATCTTTATATTACCTATAATTATATTCATAAAAAGGAAGAAAAAAAACATAAAAAAAATATTTATTACCGATCTAGTAATTTTATCTTTTATATTTATTTGTAATTTATTTACGATTAATAAATGTATATATAATTCAGGTTTTTATGGTATAGAAATAACAAAAGAAAATAATTTTACAAGGGAGTATAATGAATTACATTCTTTAGTAGAAGATATAAATGAAGATAATTTAGTAACTCCTGAGAAAAATTATAAAACAAAATTAGGAAAAAATTTATATTATTTTAATCAAAATAGACCATATATGAAAAATACACATTTTACATGTGATGGTAAAAATATTTATATGAATTCATTTGGTAGTAGCATAACATCTGTATCAATAGCAATTTCAAA
>CAPQQE010000033.1:11807-12641 GCA_948687865.1 uncultured Bacilli bacterium | reverse complement strand
CTAAAATTCTTATTATTATCATTTAATTTTATAATATCTCTTATATATTTACCAAGTTCTATCATATCCTGTGAAATAACACTTCCTGGCGTATCTAATTTTACACCATACTGTTTAAAATCTGGAACATTTAACTCTTTTAGTAGTAGTCCACCGTTACAAATCGGATTTGCACCCATTCTTTTATTTCCTTTTGGAGTTAATTCTCTTAGATCCTCCCTTAGTTTTCCACTCTTATCAAATAACTCTTCAGGTTTATAACTTCTAAGCCAATCTTCTAATAATTTTATATTTTTATCGTTTTTACTATTTACATCTATTGGAACTTGATGTGCCCTAAAAGTATCTTCTATTTGTTTTCCCTCTACTTCACATGGACCTGTCCAACCTTTTTTTGTTCTTAATATTATCATTGGCCATGTTGGTCTTTTTATTTTACTATTTTTTGCATCTACTTTTATAATCTGCAGTTTGGATACTATTTCGTCCATTATATTTGCCATTTTTTCGTGCATTTCAAATGGCTCACTTCCCTCTAGATAATATGGTTCATATCCTAAACCCTTGAAATAGCTTATTAATTCTTCATTAGATATTCTGGATAATATTGTTGGATTAGCTATTTTATATCCATTTAAATGAAGTATTGGTAATACTATTCCATCCGTTTTTGGATTTAAAAATTTATTTAAGTGCCAGCTAGTTGAAAGAGGGCCAGTTTCTGCTTCTCCATCACCTACTACACAGGCTGCAATTAAATTAGGATTATCTAAAACAGCTCCAAAAGCATGAGATAAACTATATCCCAATTCCCCACCTTCATTAATAGATCTT
>CAPQQE010000033.1:6103-11797 GCA_948687865.1 uncultured Bacilli bacterium | reverse complement strand
GAGTTTCAGGTGCAACATGGCTTGATACTCCACCAGGAAAACTAAATTGCTTAAAAAATTTCTTTAGTCCTTCTCTATCTTCAGTTATATCTTTATATACTTCACTATATGTTCCCTCTAAATATACATTTGATAAAATAGCATTCCCCCCATGACCTGGTCCTGATATATAAATCATATTTAAATCATATTTATTTATTATTCTATTTAAATGAGTATATATAAAATTTTGTCCAGGTACAGTTCCCCAATGTCCAACTATATTTGCTTTTAAATCCTCTTTTTGTAATTTTCTTTCTAATAATGGATTATCAAGTAAGTATAATTGACAAGCAAATAATTAGCCGCTCTAAAATATTCATTTAACTTATTAATTTCTTTTCTACTTATTTTTTTATTCATGTTAGTTACTCCTATACTATATACATTATATAATATTTACTAAATAATAACAATTATGTACTTGAAATTAAGTATTATAATTATTAACTATTTCATTTAATTGATACATTTTTTCATCTAATGCTTTTATATCAAGTTAACAATTATACATTTCTTTTTTAACTTCATCAGGTATTTTCTTTGGGAATTTATATTGTATTTTATGATCTAAACTAGCCCAAAAATCCATCGCAATGGTTCTAATTTGTATTTCAGATTCTACATATTCAACCCTATCATTTAAATATATTGGAACAAATACTATTAAATGATAACTCATATATCCAGTTTTCTTAGGATTTTTTATATAATCTTTTTCACTCTTTATTTTAAATTGTTTAGAATTTTTTATTATATTAACCATATTATAAACATCTGATAAAAATGAACAAACTATCCTAATTCCTATCATATCATGAATATGTAGTATTAAATTATTACTTGTTACTTCATAACCTTTCTTATTTAACTTTTCTATAGCGCTTTTCTCAGTTTTTAATCTTGATTTAATATGCTCAACTGGATTGTACTTATTTTTAAATTCAAACTCTTTTATTAATATATTTAGTTGTGTTTCAAGCATTTGAAGTGCAAAGTTATACTTAAGCATTAATTCTGATATAGTTTGTTGATTTAGTTGTATATTATTCATATTAATTATTCTCCTAAAAAAATAAAGTAATCCCGTGGATTACTTCATTAAATACATCTTAGTGATAAATTATAACATTTTAACTATCTATTGTAAAGATTATTCTAAATCATTTCTAGATAAAATTTGTGATGGTCTTTTTCTTAATACATTAAATACAGGTAATAAACCAACAATTAGATTAAATATATATATAAATATAATAGCTAATAAAATAATATTTATATTTATTATAAACATCCCTCTTAAGTATTTAACATTAGATAATACATTTAATATATATGTCATGAATAACAATCCAGGTACACTAGCAATAGTAGTAATTGCAAAAATTTCTCCTGAAAACATACTATAAATATCCATCTTTTTTACACCTATTGCCCTATATATACCTATCTCTTTTATCCTAGATAAGAATGACGATCTAATTATCAAAAATATTTCTATAAGAGAAATAGATAATATTATACCAGAAACTAATATAGTATTCTTAACTTTTTCTTCCCTTGATTTTTTATATTTATCTTTACTATAAGTATAACTATCTTTAATATTTAAATTTAAATTTCTAAACTCATTTATTGTCTTTTCTTTATTGTCAGAGTATATTGTTAAAAATTGTTTATCAGTAATTAATTTATATTTAATTGTATTACTATTTGTAAAATAGTAATTGTAATTATATTTACTATCATAATACCCTACTACTTTTAGCTTATTACCGTTTACTTTATTTTTAATTTCTTTATTTAAAGGCATACTTTCTTTATTTGAAGTATTTACAATTATTTCATAATCATTTTCAGGTAATCTACCTTTTTTTAATGATAATTTATCTTCAAAAAGGGAATAATTCATAATTATTGCATCTTCACTTGGATCATCATCTTTATTTGAATTATATATAATGTCTATAAAATTATCTTTTGATGTAAATATACAAGGATTAGAACTATCTGAAACACCAACTACTTTAAAATCATTCATATTATTTATAGTAATAGTTTTATCAATTAGATATTTAATATCTATTATACCTGACATTTTAAATGTATTTTCTTTATCTATTAGTCTTTTAATCAATAATCTATCAATAACAACTTCATTAGAACTATTTGGCATTCTACCATATAACAAATCTCTATCACTAACCATATGTATATCTGCTAGTGATCCTGTAATATTATTTACAATACTATTTGTTTGATAAAAATCGTCTGCTTTTAATTCAAACGTTACAAATGAATCACCTGGAATTATATAATTAATATTTTGCTTTGATTCATAATCTAAATAATCATCTACCTTAATTTTCTTTAAATCTACTATTAAATAATTTTTATTATACTCTATAAAATCTTCATCTTTTATATCAAATAATGCACCTATAGTACTAAAAGAATACATTATAAACATAGCTGATATAAAGAATCCTATTAGTAATATTTTTTTAAGTATTGAAAAATCAAATACTTTTTTAAATCCATTTATAATAAGTGAAATAGGATTAAATATTGATGAATATTTTTTCTTAAAACTGGTATTTATTAAATTTTTAAAGTCAAAACTGTACTTATCAATATCATCCTTTTCTATTTTTTTATAATGATCATTTATAAGTTCAATACTTGAATTTTCATCTACTACTTCTATCTTTTTAGAATTATTATTTCTAATATATATATTACCATCTTTTAAAACTATATCTAGATTTATATCTTGCCTTTCTTCACTATAAATATTAATATTAGTCCCATTATTCTTTAAGGTATCTATATTTTTAAAGTCCTTTAAATAAAATCTATTATCTATTTCGTAATCTAATGTATCAGTATGATCATTTTGATAATCATTAATTATTGTTCCATCCCTTAATTCAATAACCCTAGAAGCATAAAATTTTGCCAGATTTTGCTCATGAGTTACTAATATTACTAATTTATCATTAGAAATAGATTTTATTATTTTCATTATTTCTAAAGAATTTTTACTATCTAAATTTCCTGTTGGTTCGTCTGCTAAAATAATATCTGGATCTTTAACAATTGCTCTTGCAATTGCTACTCTTTGTCTTTCTCCACCTGATAACATACCAGCAGGTCTTCTTTTATATCTAAGCATACCAACTTTATCTAAAACATATTCTGTTCTTTTCTTTATTTCATTTTTATCTTTTATTCCTATCATTGTTAAAACTAAAGAAACATTATCATATACACTTAAATTATCAATTAGTTTATAATCTTGAAATATATACCCAATATTTAAATTTCTAATTTTATCAACCTTATATGAACATCTAGAACTTATTTTCTTATCATTGATATAAATTTTCCCACCTTTTATCTTATCTAAACCACCAATTGAATTTAATATAGTTGTCTTACCTGACCCACTTGGTCCTAAAAGTGCAACTAATCCTACATTATCTAATTTTATAGAGATATTATTTATAACATGTAATTCATTTTTTCTATGTCTATTAAAATATTTATTTACATTAGTTAGGGTTATCATTAGTTACACCTCCTCTTTAATAGTACTTATAGCACTTTTTTTAAACAGTTTTTTAGAGAATTTTAAACTTATTAAGTAAGACATTAAAATTAATACAATATACAAAATTATATAATCACTTAAATTTAAATAATTTATTATTGTTTGTATAAAACTAACATTGTTATTAAAATATATAAATCCGATAAATGTAAAATATGATAAATTACAGACTATAAGTAATTCTAATATAAGTAATTGCTTTGCAACTCCTTTAGTAGCCCCAAGCATTCTAATTGTTGAAAAATAAACATTCCTTGACTTTAAAATAATATTTATAACAAAATATGAAATAAAGAATAATGCTATAATTAATATTACTGTAATAACAGTTCCCATTATTGTAATAATTTCTTTAGATCCTCTATTAATTAAAGTATCTTTTACTACAAGAGATTTATAGTTATTATCGTTAAGTTCCTTAACTGTTTCATAAGTTAGCTTTATATCTTTTATAAACACACTACTTTGATAATTACCTTTGTTAAATAATTTATTATAATCATCATTATTAATGTAAATATATCCATTATTATTCTCATAATCCAAATCAAGTAATTTTTTAATATTTCTCTTAGTATAAATTTTATTTACATTTAAATTTAGAACTTCATTATAATATAAATTATCTACCTCAATACTTATCCCTTTGTTATTACAGTTTTCTCTTGGGCACAAATAACTTAAATCATTTGATATATATACACTACCACTTGGTACCTTATTATTAGCCTTAACATTAAATCCCGTTTCAGAAGAACTATAATATTTATCCATAAATAAGGTTTTTATATTACTATAAGCTTGATTTATTTGAAATAAAAAATCATTAATTACCATATCACTAAAATATATTGTATTTTGATAGGTATCTATATATTTAATACCAACTATTTTAATTTTTCTATTATTAATTACATCCCCTGTATTATAATCCTGCAAAAATAATTCTTTTGATAATAAATCATTTGCCATCACACCAAGATAATAATCACCTTTATTTCCTTGAATTATTACCTCATTATCATTTTTAGGCATTCTCCCTAAATCCAATTTACCTTTAAAGTTCTTTAAATCATTAGCAGACCCACTAATCCAATAATTTTCATTATCAGTCATCCCAATAGTTTTATCAAGTAGCAAATCATTTTTAACAATATAATCTACATTTTTAATTTTACCTATCTTTTCATAATCATCATTTGTAAATTCAGAACCATCATTTTTCTTTATAATTATCCTTTTATCACTTGTATCATTAAATACATCATTATATCCCTCTTTTGATGCAATATATTTTTGTTCCTGATTAGATGCATATTCACTAATAACTGCGACTGTGATAAATAAATATACCAAAAATATAAGTAAAAACTTTGGAATAATATTAAATGTATTTCTAATAGATAGTCTTAATTTATTAATACTCGTAATATTATCATATTTAGCAATAGAAATATTTTTAACTTCATTTGCCTTTCTTATAATCTTATCTTCTAACAATTTACCATCATGCATTTTTATTTTTCTAGTTACATATTCTTCCACTTGATCATAATTGTGTGTAACTATAATGACTAATTTATCTTTAGATATATCACTTAATATTTTAATTACTTCACAGGCAGATTTACTATCTAAATTTCCTGTTGGTTCATCAGCAATAATGATTGGTGTATCTTTGGCAAGAGCTCTTGCAATCGCAACTCTTTGCTTTTGTCCCCCTGATAAACGAGATACCTTAGTATTTCTAAATTTATATAAATTAACTTTCTTAATTAATTCTATAACTTTATTTTTTATATCTTTCTTTTTATTACCATTTAATAGTAAAACTAGTTCTATATTTTGATATACGGTATAACTATTTACTAGGTTAAAATTTTGAAATATATTTCCAACATATTTTCTTCTATAATCTTCAAAATCTTTTTCAGTATAATGACTAGTCTCCTTACCATCAATATACATCTCTCCTTCTTCATATGTATCAAGACCACTTATTACATTTAATAAAGTTGATTTGCCACTTCCTGATTCACCAG
>CAPQQE010000033.1:0-6093 GCA_948687865.1 uncultured Bacilli bacterium | reverse complement strand
AATCGCAACAAATTCACCAATATTAAATTCAAGATTTATCTTACTAAAACCACTAGCTATTACACCTTTACTATAATAAAATTTAGAAACATTTTTTAATTTTATCATAAAATCCTCCATTAATAATATAACTATTAACTAAATTATATCATATACTCCTGTTTACAATACACCAATTTATAGTTGCTTTTTATTATAATTTTAGTTGCATAAAAGAAAAAAATGAGTAATCTCATTTCGTTTTTTTGTTTTTAAGTATATCCCTTATCTCTTCAAGTAATACTACTTCATCACTTTTTACATTTTTAGTTGGTTCTTCCTTTTCTTCATGCTTAAATTTTTCAAATAATTTAACCATTATATATATACAAGCTGCTATTATTAGAAAATCGACAACTGATTGTATGAATGAACCATATGATATTATAGCGTCATTTATTCTTATATTAAGTGATGTAAAATTAAGTCCTCCTAGTAATGTTCCTATAATTGGCATTAATATATCGTTAACTAGACTTGTTACTATTTTACCAAAAGCTCCACCAACAATAACACCTACTGCCATATCAACTACATTACCTCTTGATATGAATTTTTTAAAATTATTTAGTTCTTTACTTACAACTTTTTTTGCCTTCTTATTTTCCATATATTTCCTTGTATAATCAATCTTATAGAAATATTAATTAATTTCTTATTGATTGATCCCTTTCTATTTATATTTTTTTATTATACGATGTATAATAAAAATCGCACTGTGGATTTGTTCCTATTTTTCTACAGCTTCGACTGTTCTAGGAGGCTCTTACCACAGATTTTTTATTTAATTGTTGATTAGTTAGTTAACACTTTGATGTTTTATATGTTCAGCAAGGCTACAAAATAAGAAACTTATGTGGCAAACATACAGTGCTAAAACTCTAACCAAAGGAGGTGTATGTATATGATATATATTGGATTAGATATATCTAAATACAAACACGATTGTTTCATCTGTAATAGTGCAGGTGAAATTATTGTAGATAATTTATCTTTTGAAAACACTAAAAAAGGATTTCAACTATTTCTCGACCTGTTGAAACCCTATGATAATTCTAATGTCCATATCGGATTAGAAGCCACTGGACATTATGGTTTGAATTTGAAATTATTCTTAGTAAAGAATAATTATAGTTTTATGGAATTTAATCCTTTATTGGTTAAAGAATTTAAAAAATCTCTATCTTTACGAAGAACTAAAACTGATAAAGTTGACGCTATAGTTATTTGTCAAAAGCTTATGTCAGTTCCATATAAACCAAATTCGAAACTATTTTATCATAAATATTCAATCAAGTCATTATCTAGGCTAAGAGATACTTTAGTTAAACAAAGATCTAAATATATGGTTCAATTAACTAATATCTTAGACATTGTTTTTCCTGAGTTTAAACCTTTCTTTAATAACAAGTTTTCTTCTACTTCTTTATTTTTGCTTAATAAATATGGTAATGCTGAGAAAATTGCTAATATGCGTGATTTTGATACACCAAATAAATTATCTAAAGGTCATTTTACTTACGCAAAATTTGCTAAATTAAAAGAACTTGCTAAAAACACTATTGGTGAATCAAATGAAGTTTTTGAAATTGAACTTCATACTCTCATTAGTCTTTTTTATGAAATTGATTCTAAAATCGATTCATTAGATAAACAAATTTCTACAATTATCAAAGAACTTAATCCACCAACTCTTTCTATTCCTGGAATTGGCGAACTTACCACAGCTGTAATCGTTTCTGAATTTGGAGATTTTAATAAATTCACAAATGCAGATAAATTATTATCGTTTGCTGGTCTTGAACCTGGTATTTATCAATCAGGTACAATTATGTCAAACGGTAAAATGGTTAAGCGTGGTTCTGGATATTTGAGACATTCTTTAATGAACATTGCAAATCTTGTTATTAAATATAATCCAACTTTTTATGATTATTACCTTAAGAAGCGTTCTGAAGGCAAATGTCATCGTGTTGCATTATCTCATGTTTGTAAAAAACTTCTTAGAGTAATTTATAAACTTGAAACTCAAAATATCCATTTTGATCCGTCTTTATTGAAATAATTGATTACTCAATTTTTCAAAAATTTCACAAAGTGAAATCTTTTTGGCATGGGTTTCTTTCCAATTTACAACTTTCTATTAAAAACTATTGACTTTTTATAGTTAGCCTCCTAGTAACTATTATAACATTATTTCCTATAATTATTGTTTTTTAATTAGAATTTTTTCTGATGATGGATATTCATCAACTTCTAGTCCATTTTTCTCATATTTAAGGTTATATAAATTAACAATATGTTCACTAACTATATAAGGAACTTTATTCATAACAACTTGATCTATTATTATATTTTTGATGGTCCCAATTTTAGAATCAAATCGTAATGTAGTATCTAATGCTTGAGGAACAAAGTTAAACTTTTTCATATTAGAAGTTTTAACATTACTTAAGCTAGGAACATACACTTTTTTCCCCGATATTTTTGTAACATGTGAATGACCTATAAAAATTAATTTTTGAGATTTTTCCCCTTTATAAATAGGTGACATATCACAAATAGGATGTTCTAAAAATAATTTATCATTTTTAATACATATTTTTGCTTCTAAATAATTTATTGGAACTATATCTAATCTTTTATTTTCTATTATTTTTTTAAAATCAATATAATTCTTTTTAATAGACATAAAATCATGATTACCTAATACACAAAAATTAATAATACTATCATCATGTGGATATATACTAGTAAAAGATTCTGCTTGTTTAGATATTGGAACTTCATTATCTTCCATACAATCAATTAAATCACCACAAATAAATATAAGATTAATTCCATTTTTCTTGCAATAGTTAAAAGCATTATCAATTGCTTTTCTATTCTCATCTTTATGAAAATAATGTAAATCTGAAATAACTAAAATTCTAATATTATCCTCATTAAATTTGGTATATATTTTTGCACAATCATTATTTAAACAATCTGGTTCATTTCCTAAAAAAAGTGTTATGTCCCCATTACCATAGTACCTTCGTTGTATAATATATCCCATATTTTTAAGTAGGCTAAGCCTATATGCTAATTGTGAATTTGTTAAATTTAGTTCTCTTTTAATAAAGTCAATAGTGCAATGGTTTTCTAACAAATTAGCTAATTTATCCATTGAAGTTTTCATTTGAGCAGCCCCCTTTTTTAACCAATTGTTGCATATAATATCAAAGAATAATATTATTGTCAAATTTTATAATTATTCTTCATATTTTCTTTTCCATTCATTATTTCAATGTTATTAATAAGTATTTTTAGTTTAGGATATTTTAACTTTAGTAATTCATTTATAACTTTTTCTTCATAAGAAATATCCCATGCAGATAGAGTAAAGTGATATTGCAATGTATCTATTATTTCACGATTATTAACACTTTTACCAAACATAACCTTACATAATTTGTTATTTAATTTTTTTGTATAATGTCTTATTTTCTCTAGATTAGCATCATAAAAAAAAGAAATAAAGGTTATCCCTTAATTCATATAAAACCCCCTATATTATAATTCAAAATCTAATAACAATGGCAAATGATCTGAAGAATTACTATTTAAAACTTTAAAATCATTTATTTTCACTTTATCATTTACAAATATATAATCACATACTAAATCGCCTTTATCTAATCCATCATTAAATGTAGGTCTAGTTGTTTTTATATTATATTTATCAATTAAATTATTCATTTTATCATTGATTAATTTAATACTTTTTGTATTTGGTAATAAATTAAAATCACCTAAAACTATACATGGAATGTCATATCTGATTTTTGATAAAATAAATTCAGATTGGGCAATAGTTCTTTCATCACCAGCTTTATCCTTATTCCAAATTCCATGAATATTTATGATTTGTAACTCTTTTCCATTGATTTCTATTATTGCATTTTGAATTGAACGACACCAGTCTTTTTCACGAAATTCAGTTGCATCATATTCATATCTATATTCGTTATAATAAAATTGATTATCATGATGTTTAATCTTATACTTAGATAATATTAATGAACCTTGTTCTGCTTTACCGCCAAAATCTCTTGTTATTATTCCATTTTTTGAAACACCTTTAGCAATAAATAAGGGAGCAAACACATTAAATTCATAGTTCTTCATCTTAATAAGTTTATTTTTTGACTTATACATTTCAAAACAAGATTTGTCAATACCATTCATAACTTCTTGTAAGGCACATATATCAGCATTTTCACTTTCTAATAGTTCAATTACTTTATCAGTATTATCTAGTTTTATACATATATTTAAATTTAATAATTTCATTTTAAAACATCTCCTTATTTAAATTTCTAATTTTTAAATCATAAATTTTATCTTCTTTAGCATATTTAACTAGTAAATGTGCTTCATAAGTTGCTAAACTTCTTCCAGAATTCCATGAATTATCTGATAAAAACCAGTTATCTCTATCAGAAAAACCATCTTTTGAAGAAATCATTGTAACTGAAATATTGGGATAATTTTTCTTTAATATTGCATAACATCTTTTTAAATGAAATTCACTTGTAATAATTGTGATATGATCAATACCATTTGGTAATAATTTCATAGCATTTTCTATATTTTCAAATGTATTATTAGAAGTATCATCTATTAATATATCATCTTCATTTACCCCTAAGGATATTGCTAAATCTTTCATTTTTATTGCTTCAGAAATAATAGAATTATCTTGGTTACTAACACCATTTGCCCCACCCATAAATATAAGCTTTTTAACTCTAACTTTTTTATAAGCATCAACTGAGGTATTTACTCTTTCATTTATTAGCATACTGTTTCCAAAAACAAAACCATATTCTGAAGATAATCCATCATCTTCAATATTAGAATAAACAATATAACCAATTTGTTCATCTGTTAAGTTTTCATCATTAATTTTGGATAATCTAATCTCTTTCATATAAAGTCCTTTCTAATTAATCTAATTCATATTACTAATTACTTTCATTCAAAACTTTTTCAACCTCATTTATTAACTGTTCTTTATCTGGAATATAATAAGTATAAGTCGAAGCAAATACATTATTTTCTAGTCCACCTAAAGCATATTCCATAGCCACTTCTTTTTTACTTTTACAAAAAATAATTCCAAATGGTTTATTATCATATTTATCATTAATTTCTTCATTATAGTAATTTAAATACATATTAATTTGTACTGCATATTCTGGTTTCATAGTGTCAATTTTCAAATCTATTAAAACATAACATTTTAATATTTTGTTATAAAAAACCATATCAACATAATAATGAGTGTTTCCAATTGTCTTTTTAGTTCTCTAACACTCCAGTTAGAATTAACACATTCTTTTTCATAAAAACTTCTTTCATCTTCATTTTCAATGCTTAACAACTCACAATAATGTGACCAACTCAATTTAACAGACAGTGTCTGTTGTTTTTGATATTTTAAATAAAACCTACGCATATATTGAAGATTTGATACTGAAAAACCTGATCCTAAAATTTTTCGTAATTCTTTAGATAATTCCTTTAAAATTTGTTTTCCATATTCAGCTTTTATATTACCATTTTGCTCATTTTCAACAATAATTCTACCAACATTCCAATATGCGAGTAACATTGTATTATTTACTTCATAAGCTATTTTATTTCTACTACTTATAATTACATCTTTGATGTCTTCAATCATTTGTATATTACTTTTTTCTAGCATAAATATTGCCCCCTTTATAATTAGCCAGACATGTCTGACCAATCTGTGATTTAAATAACTGTTACTACAATTTTAACATATTTTAAGTATTTATTGATAGCAATGTTAAACTTTCTTGATCAAATTTTAATTATCTTTTTCATACAACATAAAACTCACACATAAGTGTGAGCAATTCTCTAAATGGGGCGAAATAAGGGAGTCGAACCCTTGCATAACAGAGCCACAATCTGCCGTGTTAACCACTTCACCAATTCCGCCATGACAACAATAATTTTAACAAAAAAACTATATATTAGCAA
>CAPQQE010000032.1:11202-12792 GCA_948687865.1 uncultured Bacilli bacterium | reverse complement strand
TCACCAACTAATCAATATTTGTATATCTAAACAAACTAAAAAGTTTGATTCATTAACATGGCACGATTATAGGAGGGGTTCAAAACTTTTTACGGTCCTTTCTATCCACGATTTTAGGTGTAAAAAATTCCCTCTAAAAATCTCCAATAATCTCCTTCACTACATATTAATTATATCAGTTTTCATAGTTATTGTAAAGATAGTTAAAGTCATTTAACCACATTTAAAGGGAATTTTAATGTACTAATTCTAAATATAATGTATTGTCTGGTTCAACAGCTCTATTACTTTTAATCTTAATAATTCTAAATATATTCGGTCCATAGTATTGTTCTTTGTCTTTCAGTTCATCAATAACCTTAATATCAAAAACTTTACTTATGGTTTCTATATACTCATCTGCTTTTTTTCTGCTATTCATTTCACATATATTGTATTTTTGTTCTCCATTATCAATAGCAACATCATTTAATATTGAACTTGCTCCATTTTGTAGTATATCCTTAATTTTATAAGGTTTAATAGATAAATCGGGTATTTCAAGTTCAGTTATTTTATTTTTTGTTTGTTTCTTTACTTTTACTTGTATAGTATCTATATACTCATAAATGAAATTACATTTAACTTCATAAGGAGACATATACCATAACTTAGATAGATAACCATTATCGTTCATATATTGTCGTTCAATAGCAAAGGCATCCAAAGTAAATCTTACTTTATTTTCTGTCTTATTACTATTCATAATTCTAGCAAATTTATCATCTACCATAACATAATCTTTTTCTAAAGCAACGTATAACTCTAAAAGAGTAGTCATCTTTTGAACAAGAACTTTTTCTATTAATTCTTCATTTATATATGTCTTACACTCTTTACATTTATAATAAAGATATTCTTTTCCGTTAGGTTTTCTAGTACCAGCACAAGCCATTATACAACCACATTTAGGACATACAATTTTTTGAAGAAATAGATATTGTTTACTACGATAGTAATTTCTAGCATTTCTTCTAATACACTCTTGGCATTCATCAAATACCTCTTTAGTAATAATAGGGGGAATAAAACCACTTATCTCAACACTTTCAGCCTCTTTAACTTGCTTTCTATGTTCCCATACTCCATAATATATTTTATTATTTAATATAGTTCCTATTGTACTATCTCCCCATCTTTTTTGTACTTGATATACTTTTCCAGTTTTCTTATCTCTACGATTAAAGGTCATATATCCGTATTTATCTTTCATTATTTTTGCTATTTGAAAATATGTTTTACCTTTTAAACATAAATCAAATATTTCTTTTACGATAAGAGAGGTTTCTTCATCAATAAGAAATAATTTACTTTCGGGATCTTTTTTGTAACCTAAAGGAATTGGTCCACCATAATGTCCTTTATTAACAGCACTTTCAACACCTATTAAAGTTCTTTCTCTAATTAGCTCTCTTTCAAATTGAGCGAATATTCCTAATATTCTTGCAAACATCATTCCTGCTGCTCCTGTCGTATCAATTTTTTCAAATAGGAATTCTACACTACAATTATTTTTCTTTATCTCATTAAAGAATACTTCAAAATCGGATA
>CAPQQE010000032.1:0-11192 GCA_948687865.1 uncultured Bacilli bacterium | reverse complement strand
TCTACTTAATCTATCCATTTTAAATGCTAGAATCAAATTAAATTTTTTTGCTTTCATATCTCTCATCATTTTTTGATATGCAGGTCGATGAGTTGTATCCTTACCACTTATTCCAGCATCTGTATAGACCTTATAAATTTTATATCCGTTAGCCTTACATAAATTCGTCAGTCTTTCTTCTTGTTCTCCTAGACTATGTCCTTCCCTTGCTTGGTCGAAAGTTGATACTCTTGTGTAGATAGCAGCTACTATATCTCTATTATACATCATATAATAATCAACTCCTTTCAAATTCCTTTTTATCAAAAAAGGTAAATAATGAAGTATTAGTTTTTCCTATATAAGATTTCATATCAAATTTGTCTAAAGTTTCGAAATTACCATTATTTGAATATAAAGTTTCTAAGAAAGACATTACTACTAAATGATTTCTACTTATTCTAGCAATATCACAAGCAACAACATTTTTTACTTTACCTAACTTTATTTCTTCCTTTAGCTCTCGTAGTTTTGGATTTTCTATGTTTTCATAACTATTAAGATTTACATACAAATCTTGTGTTACATATACATTTAAATCTGGCAATATGTTTTCTTTGTTATGATTTTTAAAATCTATATACATACCTTGTACTTCATAATTTTTTAATTCACAATATTTTCTTAATCTAATTTCTTGTTGTCTTATTAATTCTTCATCATCGGTAGGAACTTTTATATAAAGTGATACTAGTTTCTTATCATCTGTCATATATATCCCTCTTTACTTTATGATTTTTTATATTTCTTTCAAAATCTATTTTTTGTGTTTTTATATACCTTTCTAGTATATGTTTTTGTTGTTCTAACTGAATATTATCATCACTAGTAGCTCTAGTGCGAAAAATTAATAATTCTTTGTCTTGCTTCATTTCAATAGGAAATGTTGTATAAAATTCTATATTCATCATCTTTTATTCTCCTTATTTTCTTCTTTTACAAGTTTATAAAAAGTAGTTTTTGTTAAATCTAACTCTTTCATAGCTTGTACAGCAGTAATGTTGTTGTGTTTCCATTTTTTCATTACTTCATCCCAATTAGTAGGTTTTTCTACTTTTTTTCTTCCAAATTTAATACCTTTAGCTCTTGCTAATGCAATACCCTCACTTTGTCTTTGCTTAATAAAAGCTCTCTCTTGTTCTGAAACAAAACTTAAGACTTGGAGCGTTAATTCAGCAATAAAATTTCCTAACAAATCTTTATGTTGTGTAGTATCGAGTAGGGGAATATCTAAAACTTTAATATCAGCTTTAATATTTAAAGTAATATCTCTCCACTCATCAATTATCATAGAATAATTTCTTCCAAAACGGTCAATACTCTTAACAATTAAGAGGTCTCCCTCTCTTAGAGCATTTTTTAAAACCAAATACTGACTTCTATTAAAATCTTTTCCACTTTGTTTATCAACAAATATAAATCGATTTTCAACACCACTATCTACTAGAGCTTTAATTTGGCGTGCCTCGTTCTGATCCTTACTACTGGTTCTCACATATCCATATTTTCTTGATACTTCGTTCATAATACATTTTCAACTCCTTTCGAAAATACTATCCAATAATTCGTTTGTAAAAGTCAACAGCAAATTACAAACGTTTATAATTTCAATTATTGTATTTAACAAACTCTATTTCCGTATAGTTTAATAGAGTTTGTTAAAGTATACTTTGAAATACGCAGATTATCAGATTATCAGATTTCCATTATATGAGATGTGATTATCAGTTTTAAAGTTGTCGTAGTTATATCTAAACATTTTTAAAAACTAATAAACTTATATCATCAGTACTCGTATAAATATTTTGAAAAAAACCATGTGGAAATTGATAAAATTCTTCAGCTCCATTTGAAAATTTAATGCTAACCACCACAAATGGAGTTTTTAATAAAATTTTTCTTTTTTTCTTTTTTAATAGAGTTTTATCTATAATTACTTCAAAACAATTAAAACTAGTAGCTCTATAAATATTTTTCATATTATTATTAAAACTTAATCTTGATGAGATTCCAAATATAGAAAAACTCTTAATTGTTTTAAAAGGTATAGAAAGAGAAAATGTAATATCTATGGTGTGTAATACAATTCTTTCTATCTCACTTTTAATTTCTTTATCAATATTCATATTATCAGATTACCTCCTCTTCATTATTTGATATATGATTATCTGATGTTTCATCATCTTTAAGTTTCCAATACCATTTTTTATCTTTTTGAAAACTTTTAACACAACTCAATTCAGCTTTAGCTCGTTCTAATGTAGCAGGGGCTATATTACTATTAAGTGCTTCATCTTTTATCACTTTACTTTCTAATTCTCCATTTTTTAATATTTCTTTTATAAAGTCCTTAGCAATATCTTTTTGAGAAACTTTAGCTTCCTTATCATTACTTGGGTTTAAACTACTTTCTGGAACTTGTTCTTTAAAAATAATACCATTATCAGTAATTTCAAAAATAACTGCCATTCCTTTTTTAGCTAGATTAGACTTAACATGTACTAAAGCTTTGTCATCAGTATCTTTTAAATCTTGTACCATTAAAACAGAACGAGCTATACCAGGAAGTCCTACTGAACCATTAAGTCGATATATTCCTTTATTTTGTCCTTTATTTAAGTGCATAATTAGTAATATGGCACAATTATACTTTTGAGCTAATTTACTAAGTCCTTTTAATGTATTTGTAACCTCTGTTAAAGAGTTCAAATTTACATTTCCCATATACCTTTGTACTGGGTCAAATATAATTAGCTTTGGCTTTTTATATCCTAGTGTTCTTTCTATTTTATCTAAATCACTAAATGTTAATAATTCTGTTTCTTCAACAATTACACCAACATTCTCTTGATTTGCTCCTGCTCTTGTAAGTCTAGGTTTAATCGAATCTTCTATTCCGTCCTCACCGTTTTGCATAATTACCATAGCAGGCTCGTTTTTTGGAGTATCTTTACTTTCAAATGGAAATTTATTACCATTTGAAACAATACTAGCAAAAGCTACGGATAAATAACTTTTACCACAACCAGGATCCCCTCCAAGTATTGTTATTGCTCCTAGTGGTATATATGGATAAAATAACCACTCAATTTCTCTTTCTTCATATTCATCTAATGTTTTAAAAAGCTTTGTAGTATTAGATTTTTCTAAATAAAGAGAATTCACTTTATCTACAATATTATTTATTTCATCTTGAGTTAAAGGAAATTCAAATACATATTGATTTATAAAATTAGCTATTTCTTTAATATTAGCTTCACTATGCGTACTCTTAACTAAATGAAGATGATTAAATAAACTCTTATATTTGTCTTTTTCTTCAATATCTCTTAAATCAATAGCTCGTTCATCATCAAGCGGTAATAATATATCAGGTAATATAGTAAGGTTATCGATATCTCCGATAAACTCCCTTGGTCCGTTTTTATCATATTTTTTTATGCGACATTGAATTTGTGAGACAACTCCAATTCCTAAAGCAGAATAAAAGAAACGATTATCTATAAGAGTGTTGATTTTAGAATTTTCGTATATGTAAAAAGTTCCATCTGAAACTTTAATTTTAAAATTACAGGGGTATTTTTCTAAAATACCCTCTATAATTCTATCATTAATATCTTCCTTTATATAAATAAGTATTTTTTCTCTATCTAATATAAAAGGTTCTTTTAATGTTTCATCATCAGTTTCCAAAGAAATGTTATTAGGTTCTCCAGTATCTTTATTTTGTGTGTCTCGTTGTTCTTTGTTGTCCAATACTTCCTGGAGTGAATTTTCTTCTCCTATTTCATTGTCGTTTTGATTTTCTAATATAACATTTTCTTCAATAGAATCTGTTAAATTTTCTTGAGAGTACATATTACACCTCACTTTCAAGAGATACAATTCTATAATTCTTGTATTCTCCTTTTGTTTTTTGAGTTAAAATAACTCTTGTTCCAATTAGATGTTTAATTGCTTTTGCAATACTATTAACATCTTCATAATCGGAGTCTGTTAATTTAACTCTATATTTCTCTAAAATTAAAGATAGTTTTCCCTCGTTGTAGTTAAAACTGTTTAAATTATTTTCATCAAAGAATAATTTGTCTTCAATTTTTTTAAGAAACTCTCCATTTTTATAGACATTATAACTAAAAGTTAAAATACCCATTTTTTTATCTTGTAGATATATTGATGAAACATCTATCAATTCTGCTAGATTTTCTTCATCATCTACAAGTTCAACTAACCTAGAAAGTCTAGATTTTTGCATAGGAGATAATTCCTTTGACTTTTCTTCAGTCTCAAAATCAAAATCTCCGTTGCCATTTATACCATTATTTGATATAATATCTACTGATGAGGTGGAAAAATCATCAATAGTATTAGACTCGATATATGTTGGGTCTAATATTTTTTTGTCCTCCTCTCTACTGATTTCCTCGTACTCTTCTTTAGAGAACGGTATAGTCCCTCTGGAACTTTTTTCATATTCTTCAAACATTTTTTTCCTCCTTTTTGTTTGAATTCACCACTCTATATTGACAATACACAATATTTGGTATATAATTTTTATATAAATTCACTTATATATTAGCTGATATAGTTAAATACAAAGTGTGATTTATAATTTTAATACACTTCAAGTGGTGTAATGTCATTATAACATATGCTAATACATTGTCAATACTTTTTTAAAAGAATTGTGTATTTTTTTAAACAAATACACTTATTGTAGTGTTGAAAGGAGAATTAATATGAGTGAACCAAGTGAAAAAGCCAAAGCATTTGCCGAAAGAATGAAGCAATTAAGAGAAGAAAAAAAATTAAGTAGAATGGCAGTTGGCAAAGCAACAAATATTCACATAAATTCCATAACGGGGTATGAACAAGGAAGAATACCTACATTAGAAAATTTAAAAAAAATTAAAGATTTTTATAATGTTAGCTATGAATACCTATTTGCAGAAACTGACATTAGAACCAGTGATATTGAAACTCGAGCTATACAAAATAAGATAAATTTATCTGAAAAATCGATAGAACTTCTAGAAAAATTAAGTAACGATGATGAGTTTATGTTTATTTTAGACAACCTTATAAAAAGTAAAGCTATATATGATATAAAAAAAGAAGATAACTAATAGATTGTGTAATTATCTTCTTTTTATTTTTATTAAACTCTTTCTCATATTATCATAACTTGTATATATCAAATCTGATAATCTGATATTATGATTATCTTATACCTACAATTAATCAATATCATACTTTCTTTTTAACTTATCTAGTGAAATAGGAACTTTGTGATATATAAATCTTAAATCATAATTCAAACTATGAAGTTCATTATAGCTTACATACCCAAATTCACTATCACTTATGTGGCAATATCCAAACAATATGAAATCATCATTTTCACGACTTCCCTCAAGTAATAACCAGTACATATTTTGAAATGGAATAAATACTTCAAGAATTACCTTTTTGTCTTTGTTGTTATCTTGTGAGTAGAGTGGGTATTTCTTAAACATCTTCTCTAACATTTCAATAGTAAGTATCTTAACACTATTCATATTTTTACTCACTTATTATATGGAATTCATCGACACCGAATATTAATGCTAATGTTCTTCCATTATCCCATTTCATATGTATTTGTCCGATATCATCAATAAAATCAACTGACCCCATTTCTCCTTTTAAAATAGGTTGAGGATCATTCATATCTTTATCAAGTACAACCCTAGTACCTACTTTAATTTGAGATATCATTTGTCTACTTTCTATTACCTTTATATTACAAGTATTACAACATTTACCACTTGTACTTAATGGATAGGGGTTATTCCCGTAGTTATTCTCACATTCATTACCACAAATACAACATATCAATTTTTCTTTCTTATTCATCATCTATAACCTCGAAATCAAAAGTAGGTCGTATTTCTTTTTCCCTACGGTTATTGATTACCATTTCAAGTAATTTAATTTCATTTTTTGGAACTAACTTATTACTAATCATTACCTTAAAAGTTTCAACGAACATAGAGTAATGATGATAATATAAACCTAAAATATGAGATAAATCATCAATTCTAAACATTGTATTCTTATAGTGGGTAACATCTTTTAAATCATCGTTTAAACCACTAATTTTAAAATGATATAACCATAAATTCATCTTAAGAAAGATATAATACAAGTCGTGATACTTCTCTAGTAATTTAACAAGTAAATCTTTATCAATTACATTTTGATTATTGTAGGTATCTTGATAATGGATAAAATCAATATCACTTATGAACTCGTTCTTAAGTCTAATAGTAGTACTAACTCTCATTTTTTTAATTCACTCTCCTTTGGAGTAACTTTCCTATATAAAAAGAAAAAAGACAACCAGTTACGATTATCTTCTTAGGAATTACCACCTACCACAAGATAGATTATATTTACTACACATTGTTTCATCTAATACTTCGTATGTTGGTACATACCCATATCCTGTCACTACTAACAAACCATACTTATTAAGGTCAGTAATATATTTCTCATACTTACGATTATAAAAAAGTACTCTCTTAAAATGTATTTTTTTATCAGTAAAAGATTCGACTTTAAAACCCTTTAAGTTACTACTAATTTGAGATACAAATCCTTGTGTAATTGCTTCAGTATCCTCACAGTCTGGGAAATCATTTAACCAGAAATATTCGAATACAGAACTATCATTAGAACCATCATTTAAACTTTCACTATGATTAGGATACATATTTCTTAATTCACCTATTGTTTTATTTAAACAAACCTTTTTTACTCGAATATAGGTATTCTCTACATCATTAACTTCAGCATACATAACATTATCATTTAAGTTAATATCGTATTTAGGTTTCTCAACTACATTATTATTGGTATTATTCGAAGTATTACCACCATTATTAGAATTATTACTAGAGTTATTATTTGGCTTATTAGTACCATTATTAGAAGTACTATTATTAGGTTTATTATTATTTGTTGTTTCTTTCTTATTTACTTTTAAAACAAATTCTTCTTCTTTTCTATTATTACTACTATCAACTGCTACATATTTTAGTTTATAAGTATCAACTTTATTAATATCATAATTTCCCTCGATAGTTGCTTTTATATCTTCCTTTGAATTATCAGTTACTTTAACATCTTTTAATAAATCTATTTTTGTTCCAGTAGTAGTTGATAATTCTTTTTTAAATTCAATAATAGGTGGAGTAGTATCAACAATATTTATTTTAACTTTTTCTTCTTGTTCTTTTTCTTCTACTTGATATTTTATAGTAACCTCTTTTTCTCCTAACATAGAAGTATCTATCTTTTCATCATTACTTAGTATTTTTACTTTATTATCATCACTTATTAAAGACAATAATGTTAATTCACTATTTATCTCGAATTTCAAATTATCTTTTAAAACAATAGTATCATTATTTTTATTTTTTTCTACTTTTGGTGGTAATTCCTCTTTATTACCAGTTAAAACTACGACTCCAGTAATTCCACCACCAACTACAACTATACTAATTATAATTGATACAAGTACATGAGATTTAACCCAAGTTACTATTCCCATTAACCAACTCATTTAAAATCACTCCTAACTATCAAATTGTGAAGTTAATAGATTTAATTTACTTTTTGGATATTGTATTATATTTTCAGGGTTTCCATATACCATAGCACAAGAAACATAACCTGTTGGCATACCAGATTTTTCACTCTCACAATCAGGTATATCTCCGTAATATTCTAAACTATCGTTAACCATATAATAAAGTTTACCATTTATATATAAACCATATGGATGATCTCCAAAATCTACTCCCCAATTCCAACTTTCGTACTTAATTCCAAACTTATCTAAAACTCTTGATAAATCCCTAGGATTTAAACCATTACCGTTATTTTCGTTTGACATAGTTAAAAACTTCTCTGCGAAATAACATTTAAGTTCTTTATCCACCATTTTACAAGTATAAAAATTATCATAATCTTTGTCTTTCTTTAATTCTTCCCATAAATTAGTGTAGTAATCATCATTACTTACATTTTTAATATCTTCATTGTTCTTTACTTCTTTTAATAATTCTTGTTCTTTAATACTATCAATGTGTTCGATAATAATATGGTCCTTAACTTCAATATTTACATTATTAGATGTTTTAACTTTAACTCCATTTGAAACATCAAAACCTTTTTCTTTTGACTTATTATAAATAGTATCAATACTATCATTAATATTTTTACCTTTAACATTTAATTCATTATAGATAGTCATACAGTCTTCATTTAAACAACTTATATCTTCTACTTTATTATCTTTAACAGTTAATACAAGTGATGGGTTAATCTCGATAAATACATAATCAATTCGTTCCTTAGCGAGTTCATTCAAATTATTATTAAATTTTTCTGAATTAGATTTACTAATTTTAGTACTAATGAACCTATAACCAAAGAACACAATAATAGGAACTACAATTATTAATAAAATAATCAATAGAATTTTCTTTAATTTTCCTTTCTTTTTTTCGGTTGAATTTGTTTCTTTCTTACTCATATAAACACTCTCTCTTTCTACATAGTATTCCTTAAACAATAAAAAAGGAACACCCTAAAACTACTTGTGTTCCGAAAAACTTCATCTGTTGACTTCTATTACTTCAAACCAACAGTACTACGTTTTGTCGGAATTAAGTACTTCTTACCGACATCATAATATTATCACAATTCGACAATATTTGTCAACACAAAATGAATACACTTTTGTATTCTTATATTAATTCTTGATATGAGTATATGAATAAACTCTTAAAAACATTACAATATATATGTAGGAGGTCAATACATATGAAAGAATTTGAACCTTATAAAAGACCAACATCTAACGAAAAAATAGTAGCGACTATTCGTATTGATACAGAAACATTAGAAGAAATTGATAATCTAGCGAGTAAAATAGATGTCAGTAGGAATGAACTAATAAATCAATGTATTAAATATGCTTTAGATAATCTAAAAAACAAAGGAACTAAACAAAACAAAAAGAATGACTAGTATAACTTAAAACTATCATTCTTTTTCGTTACCTTTACTTATGATTTCCATAGTAAGAGGGGTATCGTTAGTAATTCTTAAATTGTACTTGATTTTAAGAATATCCTCTACATCTTTTCTTATTTCTTCAAACTTGAAACTAAAATTAAATACATCTCCAATAGTTCCTACATATATTCTTAAATCATCTCCATTTATTAAATCTCTATAATAATAATTAGCGAATTGACTAGCGTAAACTTCTGGAAGAATATACTTCATCATATACAAATCATAATTGTTATAGAATTCAGTATATCTGTGTTCCAATTCCTTATCTTCATTATCCATATATAAAACACCACTTAGTGTAATTATCTACTAGAAACAAGAGAATAACAACATACAAAGACTATTCTTTTTTACTTTCAAACAAGAATAGATAAATATCATCTTGTATATTTTGAATTCCATAAATCCATACTGTTTTATATTGTTCTCCAGTAATATCTTCAAACATTACATCAACTAAACCACTTTTTTGATACTCTTTTAGGAATTCTAAAGTAAAACTACCTAATGTAACATTCTTCATATCAAAACAAACATACCCAATAAAATGATTTTGATTATCACTATCTATATAGATATTAAAACCCTTTAAGGAATTCTCTAATATACGAAATTTTTCTTCACAAAAATCAAATTTAATATCTATTCCAATTATTTTAGGTACTTCAATTTTCTTTGTAATAGTATCTTCATTTAATAGTTTCAATTTATTTACTTGACCCTCTGTTAAACCAACTCTAATACCATTTTCCATAGTAAATAACTTACCATTTTTAGTATTTTTATAAAATGTGAATTTATTACCTCTAGGATCCTCAAACACATTTCCTTTTACAAATTTACTTCCGTTATACAATAACATAATCAATTCCTTTTATCATCTATAATTTTTTCTCCCATAAATAATAGGATACTATTTCCACTATCTAACTCATAAAATAACGAATTCCAATTAACTCGTACATCTATGAAATCTCCATTTTCATATTGTACGGATATTTTGTTAATCTTATTCTTTCTATCATCATTTCCAAATTCTTCATCACGATAACTCCAAACACAATTTTTATCTTTATCAAAATATAAATAACCAACAACAATATCAGGAACTGAAAATAACTTAAATGAATTGTTTGGAACTGAAAATATATCAATTTGTAGTTCATTTTTACCATTATAAACTTCTATAAAATCTATACCAATTTCTTCAGTTGTAACAAAACTATCTAATTTGTCTAACATCTCAAATAACTTATTATTCATAACATTTCCTTTTACCTTTACCATTAGGTGTCCCATATCGTAGTAAATTAGTTTTCCTTATCTTCATTTTAATAATAGGACTTTTCTGTGGATGTGATACACGATACTTCATAATACTAGTTTGCTTTGTCTTTCTTCTCACTTCTAGTTTTTGAAAGTTGGTATTAATATTATACTTCTCACGAAATTCCTTATTACCTAGAATTGAATTACACCCATACTTCTTTTGATTAGTTTCGTTTATCTTATCTCTTACTTGTTTTAATTGTAGAGCATATTCAACACCATATTTCTTTAACATACTAATTCTTCTATTATAAAAACATTTAATTCTAGAATGAATAGTGCTATTCTTACTTAATCTTTTATCTTCCGTAGTAGATAGTATATAATCTCTTTCTTGTTCTAACTTTCTAATTTTATCTTCCATTTGACTCCCTAGTAATACATCTTTCATATTAATATATAAAAATCTTTTAATTATCACTTACACATTTGAAAAACGTTCTTACACATTTTTCAAATGTGTAAGAATAATAACAATTTAAAATACTTCGTTAAACACATCAAATTAACGAATTTGATACTTTCTACATCAATTACACTAGTTTGATATTTATATCGTGTTAAAACTTAAATAAACATAGTAATTCACGATGATACAATTTAATCACAAATAAAAGAGCCATAGTAGATACTCTATGACTATAATTAAATAATCTTATTCTTTTTATCCGTTAGTGGTACTCTCACTATAAATT
>CAPQQE010000031.1:12333-13509 GCA_948687865.1 uncultured Bacilli bacterium | reverse complement strand
TTATACTACCTAAGTGTTTAAAAATTGAAAAAGATGTAACTGATGATCCAAATTATAGTAATAAGATACTTGCGCATAATATAAATAAATCAATGCATTTAATTTATTAATAATAACTATAAGAAAATTTAATTTTTTATAGTTTTTTCTTTATTAGTTATTAAATAATTGATATAATTATTGTGTAATAAGGTGGTAGTATAATGGACAGTAAATTAGAATTTTCAATTTTTAAACACTTAGGTAGTATAACTCTATCATTGTATCCCTCTACTTCTAATAACATTAAATTATCATTAAAAACATCAAGTTTATATATAATATTATTATCTTCAAAACAAAATCTATCTTTTATTATAAAATCACTCTTATTCCCAACTAAATCATTATAATCTTTCTCTGTTATTATTCTTTCTGTAACTATCTTTTCACCTAAATTAGAAATGGATTTCTTAATTGAAATATAGTATGAGAAACTATCATCATATTCTACCTTTCTTACCATTACATCATTATCATTTCTATTTAAATATGTTTGTGTAATAGAAAGTCTTCTCGCATTTTCTTGCAAAAATTTATTATCTACTTGTGTTACTAAATATTTTCTTTGTTTTATAATTGAACTTTTACCTCTTATACTTTTACTTATTTCATCTACTACCCTTTTTACTTTATTTTCAAAATCTGTACTATTATCTATAATTATATGATGCGGAAATCCTAAATAACACTTTAATGTTTTATCATCTAAAGCTATCGCCTGCTCTTTACTTTCACTCCTTGCTTTATTATTTTCTAAAGTATAAAAATCAGTATCCTTTGCCGCTGTAAGCATATGAATAGCCATATCATATCTTTGGGTAATATCTGCTTCTGTCATATTAAATTCAAAAAGTAATTTCTTAAATTCCTCTTCTGTAACATACGATTTATTATCTATTATACTCCTATCATATAAAACTAATATATCTTTATTTATATTATCTTTTATATATTTATCTATTAATTTTTCTTTATTTAATTGATGCATAAATATATACTTTTGAAATTCATATATATCAATTTTATTTTCACCAAATGGTTTTATTCCAGATTCTATTAATTCAGTAGCAGTCTCATTTACAACTAAAACAATAAATCCTTCTTCTTCGAATTTCCTTTTTATTTTTGAAATAG
>CAPQQE010000031.1:4288-12323 GCA_948687865.1 uncultured Bacilli bacterium | reverse complement strand
TAATTCCTCCAAGTATTAATATAGTTGCCATTTCATTTACTATATAAACATCATATCCAAGTTTGCTAAAATACTCCTTTATAAATGGTAAAGATTCTGACTTACCTCCACATGCTCCTCCTGTTAATACTATTTTTTTAATCATTATTTTTCCTCCATAAATAATTTAATTTTTTAGAATCTTCTTTTAATCTTTTAGATAATAGCTTAGATATTTCATCTAATTTTTTATCTTCTAAACTAGATAATAAGTTTATTAATTCTTCAATTGAATTAATATATTTTTCTTCAATAATCTCTAATTTTAAGCATGAAATTATTTTTTTTATATACTCTTTATATGGTAGTAAACTCTTTGTATATTCCCTATTTTTATCATTTAATTTATAAATCTTTTTAGCTTGCATTAATTCTCTTAGTTTATAAAGATTCTTAAAATTGCCATCTAAAAACTCATTTATATAAACAACTATATCTGGATATTTATACTTTCTAAATTTAACTAAATATATCCTTTCATCACATGAATAAAAATCTCTATATTCTTTAACCTTACCTGTATAATCATAACTAATAACTTCTATTTTTTCTTTTTTAGTTTCTGATTCATTCCAAGATGTTCTTTCTTCCTCATATTCAGTTATTTTACTAAATTTTTCAATTATTTCATCTCTAATTTTTTTAAGTTCATCACTTATTACAACTTTATAAATTATTACCTTTCCATCTTCTTCTTTTATATACATATTATCCTCCTTACATATGCGTACACTATACACATACAATTTATTTATAAAAATGCATAAATGCATTTTTACCTAAATTTATATAATTTAGCAGGTTTTTTACCCTCGAAATTAATAACTTTATTTGTATCAATAATTACTCCATCATTTATTAATTTTTTTCTAAAATTTCTTCTATCAAATTTTTTATCTAAAATAGTTTCATATACTTTTTGTAGTTCTGGTAAAGTAAATTCTTTATTAAATAAATTTTTAAGTATATCTGTTTCAAATATCTTTCTCTTCAGTGTTTCTTTAGCGTCATTTAATATTTCATTATGATCATATGCAAGATTCGGAATTTCTTGTATATTAAACCAATCCGCATTTGATGTTTTAAGTGTTTCTCTAATAAGATTTATTCTATTAGAATCAATAACACCTATATAACCTATCGCAACCATTCTAAATACTGGTGATCTATCTAACTTTCCATACACATTAAACAAGGAAAGATTTACATTTTCTATACCTGTTTTTTCTTTTAATTCTCTATTTAACCCAATCTCTAAATCTTCATTATTGTAAAGTGCCCCTCCAGGCAATGCCCACATGTCTTTATATGGTTCATTACTTCTTTTTATAAGAAGAACTTTAGTGTTTCCTTTATCCACTGTAAATATTGCACTTATTAAATGTATTCCTTGTTTTTTATATAACTTATTATTTACCTGCATATTACCACCACAATTATATTATATGTGTATTTTGTACACTTGTCAATGTAAATTTAATTTAATTTTATAATTTTTTTGAAAATATACGAATAATATGCATTTTACTTATAATTTAACAATTTGAAACAAAAAAGTTTATACTTTCTTCATCTAGTAAAATAATCGTAAATATCTTATAAAAATTTTTTCACAATCATCATCTATATAAATTAAATAACAATAGAGGCTCTAACTTAAATTGCTATCCAGTTGGTGGCAATTTTTGTATTTACTATAAAATAGTCTCATATTTTGAAGACTTGATCTACTAAACTCACTTCCAAACTTTTCAGTTATTTTTTTAGATAATTTAAATAAGAAAATACCTCCTAAATATTTATTAACTTTTTTAGAAGGTTTTTCTACTAATCTTGTTTTTTTAATCTATTTTTTATAAGTAATATTAATTCCATCGGTGCATTCATTTTGCTAAGTAGTATTAAACTGGATTGTAATTTTATTCTTATATCAATATTATCCTTTATTTCATTTGATATTTTTTTACAGTAATCTCTATTAATATTATTAGTTATTATAAAATCTTTTATATAAGTTTCCATATCTTTTAAGGTAAACTCTTTTAAATCATATTCATCCATATCCTGCACACCAAAATATGCTTCAATGTAACATTTTAATAAATTTTCTAATTCCATATTGTATCCTACTTAAATGATTCTAAATACTCATCATAATTCATCATTTTATCAATGTATTTTCCATCTTCTTTAAATTCTATTATTCTATTTGCAACAGTAGATAATAGTTCATGATCATGTGAAGAAAATAAAAGTGCACCTTTATAATTTTCCATTCCTTTATTTAAAGATGTTATTGATTCTATATCCAAATGGTTGGTTGGATCATCCATTATAAGTACATTGGCTAAACTAAGCATAAGTTTAGATAGCATACACCTAACTTTTTCTCCACCTGATAATACGTTTACTTTCTTTAATGCTTCTTCACCTGAGAATAACATTCTACCTAAGAAGCCTCTAATAAATGGTTCTTCTTGTTCTTTTGAATATTGTCTAAGCCAGTCTATTAAATCTAAATTATTATCAAAATATTTATCATTATTTTTAGGGAAATAATCATACTTAACAGTCGTTCCCCACTTTACTTCCCCTTCATCAGGCTCTAATTCTCCTGTTATTTTAAATAGTGTCGTAATAGCAAGTTCATTAGTACCAACAAATCCAACTTTATCATTAGTGTTAATAGTTAAGTTCATATTTTTTAAAATTACTTGTCCATCAATAGTTTTACTAATTCCTTTTAATTCTAAAACATCTTTACCAAGAGGTCTTTCTACTTCAAAATTAACATAAGGATACTTTCTAGATGATGCTTTCATTTCTTCTAGTTCTATCTTTTCAAGAGATTTTTTTCTACTTGTTGCTTGCTTACTTTTAGATTGACTAGATTCATACCAAAAGTCATAATTTCCTATAAATAATGTTATCTTCCCATAATCGATATCAAGCATATGTGTGCATACTTTATTTAAAAAGTGTCTATCGTGTGATACTACTATTACTGTATTATCAAAATTTAAAAGAAATTCTTCAAGCCATACCTTGGCATCTATATCAAGATAGTTTGTAGGTTCATCTAATATAAGTATATCAGGATCTCCAAATAATGCACTTGCAAGTAATACTTTTACTTTTTCTGGTCCTGTTAATTCTTTCATTAATTTACTATGATAACTTACATCTATTCCAAGACCATTTAATAATACCGCTGCATCACTTTCTGCATTCCATCCATTTAAATCTGCAAATTCGGATTCTAATTCTCCTGCCTTTATTCCATCTTCTTCAGTAAAATCTTCTTTTGAATATAATGCTTCTTTTTCTTTCATAATACTATATAATTTTGTATTACCCATTAAAACTGTTTCTATAACATTATATTCATCATATGCATTATGATTTTGTTTTAAAACAGATAATCTTTCTCCCTTTGATATTATTATATCTCCTGTTGTAGAATCAATTTCTCCACTTAATACTTTAAGAAAAGTAGATTTACCAGCCCCATTTGCTCCTATTACACCATAGCAGTTTCCTTTTTCAAATTTTAAATTAACGTTTTCAAATAAAATTCTAGTATTAAATTTTAAACTTAAATTATTTACTTGTAACATATTTTCACATCCCAACAATATAATTTTACTTTAGAATAAAGAAAAAAACAAGGATATATTCGATTTTTACACATTGCACTTTAAAAGCACATAAAATTTATGTGCTATATTAACACTTTTGTCCATCTTTCTACTCTGCTACATAAAGGCCATAGAAACTACCTTCTTTTGTATTCTTCTTAACAATAATAAATGCTTTATCGTTATCTTCATTAAATTTAACCGAAGATATTTCTACATTTTTTATTTTTTCAATTTGATTACCTTTAAAATTCAAAATTTTAACATATTTATCATTACTATTATTTATAAATATAGATTTTCTATATGGACTAATAACATCCCCTGATGCATTATTTAGCTTCTCATTTTCTTTTAACTTATATTTATATACCTTATCTTTTTGTATACTATAAATATATAGTACATCATCTATAATATAAATATAATTATCATCACTTAATTTTATATAATCATCACTTGATACTTTTATAACTTCTTTACCATCTTTATTTAAAATTATTGTATTATCATTTTTATCCTTATATTTGTACACTATATTATCTAGTGTACCTTCTTTTGATACTTTTTCTTCATTTAATATCTTTTTGTTTTTTATAGAATAAAGATATAAAGAGTAATTATCTTCTTTTCCTACAATAAGTTTATCATCTACTATTACAGTAGGGTTATCTAATATTTCTAATTCTTCATTATTTTTATCAAATATAACAGTTTTTTTACTATATTTATTTTCACTTTGACTTGAAAATTCTATTACCTTTGATCCATTTGAATACTCCATATAATCTGAAATATTAATATCATCTGATTTATATAATTCTTTATTTTCATTAATATTGTATATTGATGTTTTTTTATTATCACATACGTAATTAACACATGATATTTTTAGTATGACATCGTCGTTTTTAGAATCAATTTTTGATACTGTTGAGTAAAAATATGATCTATCTTGTTTATAATTATATAATGCATTATATTTTATATTAAGTATTCCTATTGATTTTTCTTCTTTATTATCTACTAATACATTATCTTGCTTAGAACTATATAAACTATCACTATATAGGTTATACTTCTTATCATCTATCTTTTCCTTTATTTTTTTGTAATCAACTTCTTCTTCATCTATTTTTGTTTGTTTACCATCTTTTGAAAGTATATACTTTACATTTTTATCATTCTCTTTTTTAGTTATTATAAATTCATATTCTTCTTCACCAGTTTTATAACTATTAAAACTATCACCTACTATTTCTTCTTTTTTCAAATTATAATAGTTATATACTTTATCTACTGAATTTTCAACAATTGCATATAATTCCTTATTTTCTTCATTAGTTACTATTTTCTTTATTTTATAATTATTTAGTATTTTTTTACCCTTCACATTTAAAATTGAATATGAATCATTAGATTTAATTACAATATATTTACCATTTAAATATGTATCAACATCTGATATATTTTTATATACCTCTTTTCCTTTTTTATTTAATATACTATATTTATTTTCTTTTGACTCTCTATTTTTCATTAAAATAAATTCATCATTTAATATAGAAAGTTCATTTTCTGTTGTAAATATAACTTTTCCTTTTTTATTATTAATAGTATATCCTTTTACTTTAAGATCTTTTACATTCACAGTAGTTGATATATAATAATCATTTCCTATCTCTACTGGAACATCTGTAGTCGATTTATTAGAATCGTAATTTACTTTATAATTAGCAACTTTTTTACCATCTTTATTATATAAAAACACTTTATATTTATCTAATTTATCTCCATCTATTACCACAAATCCATCACAAGAGTAATTTATACATTCAATATTTGTGTATTTCGCACTTAATAATTTCTTTACACCTGCTATACCACTATCTTTATTTAATTTTGTATAAATTGCTTTACCACAAATTACTAAAAATAATATTAATACTAAAATTATTATTATCTTTTTTAATATACCTTTCTTCTCATTTTTGTTTGAATTATTTATATTTTCTTCTTTTATGTTTTTTTCTCCATCTTCAATTTTTTTATTTTCTTTATCCATTTTTACCGCTCCTTTATAAATCTACTTAAATTATATTATAAATATTTTTAATTATCAATAAAATTAAAAATTTAATTTACATCTTTAGTCATTATCTCTTTTATAAATTTTCCTGCTTCTGTTAAATTATTACTTATATCATTTTCTGTGCCAGGAATTAATAAAGCTGATGATTCATTTTTATCTGATAATGACCATACTGCATAACTTAAATTATTTTCATTCATAAAATTTACCCATTTTTTTGCCTCTTCTAAATATACTCCACCATTTCCTGATGCATCTGATACTCCCCATTCTGATACAAATATTGGTATTTTATTTAGTGTTTCTTTTGCCCTATCTCTTAAATACTGAGTATGAGATCCACTATAAAAATGAAGAGCATACATTACATTTTTATCATTTATTGGATTATTAGCTGGTTTATCAACTTCTTGACTCCAAGTTGGTGTTCCTACAATTATTATAGAATCTTTACTATTCTTTCTTATAACACTTATAATTTCTTCGGAATATGGTTTTATATCATTTTCCCAAGTTACATTTCCATTTGGTTCATTACATATTTCATATATAACATTTGGAATATTCTTATATTTTTCACTCATTTCACTAAAAAATATTTTTGATTCCTTCATATGTATAAGTGGATTCCCATCACTTAATATATGCCAATCAATTATAACGTACATATCTAATTTTATTGCTATATCTACTATTTCCTCTACCTTATATTTTAATGAATTATCACTTATATATCCACCTTCTTCAGTATACATTGCTATTCTAAATAAATTATTATTAAAGTTATCCCTTAATTCTTTTATATTTTCATAATTAGCATACTTTCCATACCACTGGATTCCATGAGTGCTTATTCCCCTTAATACAATTTTTTCATTCTTATAATTTACTAGTGCATTATCTTTAATTTTAAGTTTACCATTATAACTTACTAGATTATTCCTTTGCTTAGTTTTTTCTTCATTTGTTACTTTTTTATTATTTAAATTATCTTGATTTTTATTATTATCTAGTAATAATTTTGTTGTTAATACTAGTAATGTCAATAATACTATAATAATTATTAATTTAATATATTTTTTCATAAAATTCTTCTCCAATCTATAAATATTTTAAATATGTGATAATATAATTATTTTTTTTAGTTAAACCACTTACACCTACAAATTTATATTTACCGTATTTTCTTATACTAAATATGTCATTTTCTTTTAGTATATATGAATTTTTATTTAATAGTTCATAATTAACTATTATATCCTTATTTTTTATCTTATCTATAATATCTTCTCTATTTGTATTTATTATTTTTGAAATTACATTATCTATCCTAAGACTTGATACTACTCTTTTACATTCTTCATATTTTTGTTCATAATCTTTAATATAATTTATATCAACTAATTCGAGTTTTATATTAGAATTTTTTATTTTAGTAAGATTTTGTTCTATATAATCTTTTACTGTATATATTATCATAATATAATACTTATCATTATCTATAATTACATCACCAAACATTTCAGATGAAATATTTAGTGAATATAAACTTCCTAATATATCTTGATGTTTTAACTTTATACTTGATTTTATTTCATATAATAAAATATTTGGTATATTATTTTTGTAAAAAATAACTTTTAATGCATCTTTATATGGTTTATAAATATTATATTTGACACCTTTTAATCCACTAACTATTTTATTATAATCTTTTATTTCAATAAAATAAGTAGCATCTCCTCTTTTTAATTTATCTATATTTTTCTTTATATTATAAATATTAATCACCCACAATTTATTAAAATTATATCAAAAAAAGATATATTTGAATATCATTTTAAGTTAAATATATTTCATTATATCTTTTATTTACCATATTAAAATCTAGTATATAAAATAAATTTCTTATATATTCTTTTTTATGAAGATAATTGGAATGTTCCCAAACATCTATAACAAGAAGTGGTATAAAATCCACAAGTGCGAGTTCTTGATGTTTTTCTATCTGTGTTATAAATAGTTTATCAAGTAGTTTATTATAACCAAAAACTACCCATCCAGAACCTTCTATGTTTAAGAGTGCAGAATTAAGTTCATTTATAAAGGCATCATATGAACCGAAATCCTTTTTTATATGATTAACAAGTTCATCACTTAATAATGTTTTATTAGGCATAGGAGTTAAATTTTCAAAAAATAATGTATGTAATATATACGCATTAGCATTAAATGCTAAACTTTTTTCCAAATCTTTTATATTTGA
>CAPQQE010000031.1:2615-4278 GCA_948687865.1 uncultured Bacilli bacterium | reverse complement strand
CAAAATTATCTTATTTAGATTATCAGTATATCCTTTATATAAAATATTATAGTGATAATTAAACATTTCAGAATTATAATATGGTTCTAAATCCTTTGGACTATAATTTAAACTTATCATTTTATACATAAAATCACCTTTACTTAAAATATATGAATAAATACTAGTAATTAACAATATTATTTAAACTTCATAATCATCTAAAAAATTATACTCTTTTCCATCCTTTTTATATCTTACGATTGTATCTAGATTAACATTTTCATAAGCTGTAAATATATTAGTATCTATATTTTTATTTTTCTTCTTTAATTCTTTTATTAAATATTTTATTTCATACCTTTTTGAATCTCTCTCATCTTTTGAATATTCTTCTGTAAATTTACAAGCACAATTTAAAAATTCTAAATTATTAAAGTTCTTCCATGATATTATATCGTCTTCTTTTATTAAATATAATGGTCTTATTAATTCTAGTCCATCATAATTAGTACTATGAAGTTTTGGCATCATTGATTTTACTTCAGAGCCATAAAATAAATTTAAAAGTATTGTTTCAATAACATCATCAAAGTGATGCCCTAGTGCTATTTTATTACAACCAAGTTCCTTTGCTTTACTATATAAATATCCTCTTCTCATTCTAGCGCATAAATAACACGGATCTTCTCTTGATATTCTATCAGTAACTTCAAAAATATCAGAATTAAATATTTTTAAATCTATATTTAATTTCTTTGCATTTTCTTCTATTAGTAATCTATTTTCTTTATTATAACCTGGATCCATACATATGAATTCACATTCAAATTTAATTTTTCCATGACTCATTATTTCATTAAATAATTTAGCCATTAAAAATGAATCTTTACCACCTGATATACATACTGCAATCTTATCATTTTCTTTTATTAGTTTATACTTATCTAGTGCTTTAACAAATGGTCTATATAATTCTTTTCTATATTTTTTTATAATACTTTTTTCTACTTCTCTATAATATTCCATAATTTATCCTACTTTTTTCATTATTTCGTCAAATACAGTTAAAAATTCATCTATTTCCTCTTTTTTTGTTAAATGAGATATACTTATTCTAAGACTACTTTTCGCAAGTTCCTCATCTTTTGTCAATGCATATATTACTTTTGACATATTTTCCTTACTTGAACATGCAGACTTTGTACTTAAATATATATCTTTTTCTTCTAACATTTTCGATATTATAGTAGATGATGTTCCTTTTATGCTTATGTTTATTGTATTTAATATACAATTATTTTTGCTATTAATAATAACGTTATTATATTTACTTAGATTTTCTTTTATATATTCATTTAATATTTTTAAATATTCATTATTTTTATCAATTGATGAAAGCGCTAGTTCTAGAGCTACTTTAACTGATGATACTAATGAAGTAACAGGTGTGCCACTTCTATAAATTGTTGTACTTTTACCACCATGTATTAATGGAAGTAATTTTACATTATCTTTTTTTATTAGTACCCCTATTCCATTAATACCATAAAATTTATGAGGAGCAAATGTTATAATATCAACATTTTCAAAATTAATATTAGTTTTACCTATTGCCCCAGTAGCATCTGTATGAAAACACACATTTGGATATTTTTTTAGTATTTTTCCTATTTCTTCTACA
>CAPQQE010000031.1:0-2580 GCA_948687865.1 uncultured Bacilli bacterium | reverse complement strand
CTATTATTCCAGTTTCACTCTCTACACTAGTTATACTAACTAGAGTTTCTTCATCAGTTATTAATGATTCAAGTTTAGTAATATCTATTAACCCGTCTTCATTAACATCTAGTACATCAACATTATATCCTTTTGATAATAAGTAATTTGCAGGGGCAGTTATTGATGAATGCTCTATTGTACTTATTATAATGTGCCCATTTTCATATTTTTCTGCAAAACCTTTTATTACTAAATTATTTGATTCTGATGCTCCGCTTGTATAAATCACATTATCCTTCGTTACATTAAAAATACTTCCAATATAATTTGATACATCATCTATTACATTCTTACATTGAATTCCTAATTTATGAGTAGAATTTGGATTAGCATAATATTTTAAACTTTTATCATAAAAGTCATCTAAAACTATTTTATCTATAGGAGTATTTGCTGCATAATCTAAATAAATCATGTTTATCACTTCCTTAAATAATTATACAAAAATTATTTATATTTAACAATATATAAAAATATGATAATATATATGTAGGATGTGACAATATGGATTTTAATAAAATTAATTTCAAATCTTTCATTCCTAGTTATGAAAGATACCTTGACATATTAAATAGCGATGAAGAAGTAAGAAAATATATATCATTTTCTAAATACGATTCAAAATTAATATTTTTTGATTATGACTTTGTTGGTTGCTTTAAAACTATGACTCTGGATGATGAATCAAATGATAGAGAAATTCATATAGCTATTATTAAAAAATATAGAGGTATGGGTATTGCGAGCTTTGTAATTAATAAACTTACTGATAATATATTTGAAAGTGATAATACATGTGAATCTATACATTTATCTATTGATAAAAACAATGAGCAATCATTAAAAATGGGAACTAAATGTGGTTATAAATTAAATGAAGAATTAACTAAAGATAATATTAATATGGGAGATTCTAATACTATAGTATTATCTAAGAAAAATCCAAATTATATTACTGAAAACGAAAAATATCTTAAATGATATTTTTTTAATAATTTGTAGTTTTATCGTTCCAATTAACATAAAGTTTTGATGGAAAATTTATATAATTCCTTGGATTTACAATACTAGTTGATTCATTATATAAATGACCCTTATACATTGTTAGATGTAGATGTACACCAGTTGCCACCCCTGTTTGTCCCATTTTTCCAATAATTGTATCTTTAGTTACATTATCTTCTTTTTTAACATATTTAGACTCTAAATGATAATAAGCAGATGTGTAATTTTCTCCATTAAATTTATGATGTATTATTATATAATTTCCCATAGATGAATTATAACCTACCCTTTTAACAACACCTTCCTTAACAGGATATACATTTTTATCTAAGCCAGATATATCAATACCATTATGTAATTTATTACTTTTATATATAGGATGAATTCTATAACCATATTCACTAGTTACATAACCAGAATTTAATGGTCTTTCAAATTTTGAATCAGATTTACATACTTCATACAATGTAATATCACTATCTATAGTAATATTAGCCATACTATCATAATTATTGCCACTACCATCTTTATTAGTATTCCAAGAACAAATATAACCTTCTTTTGTTATTGAATCTAATTTTACACTTATTTTTTCTTCATGGATAGGTGTTAAATTTAAATCACTATTAAATATATAAATATTATTATCTAGTACATTACCATTGTCATTCTTAAAACCTATAAATTTCCTATCTATTATTTGTTTTCTATTATTTTCATCACTTAAATTATATGATATTTTATAACTAGATTTTGGAATAGATAATTCTTTTATTGTATTAAATCCTTGAATATAAGTGTTTACTTCATCATTAATATTAACTTTTAAAGTATATAGTTTTGGTATCCATTTTGCATAATAAATACTATCAGAGTTTCTTACATTCTCTATCTTTTCATTAAATGATAAATTAGTATACCAACCATCAAATGTATAACCTTCTCTTATATTGTCATCTAACTTTTCTAGAGGTTCATTATATTTTTTTATCTCTTCTTTAGTATTTAAATTTCCCTCGCATAAGGATAAATTATATATATAAAGTATATCATTTTCGTTAAAGTTTAAAGTATCTTCTAATTTAAATATAAAATTATCATATTTATTAGATGAAGTGTTAAATGTCTTTGTAACTCTTTGCCAAGAAGGAGTTACTTTTACACTTGTTAAATCATCTTCATAACCTAATAATAAATTTTTTTCTTCATTTGACTTTATATATAAACTAAATGTATATGTTTTATTTTCTTCTAATTTAATTTTTTCTTTATATTCTAATATTGATTCTTTATTATTAAAATTAAACTTATATACATTTTGGTTTAAAAATACTTCATCATCTGTTAATAATTCAAATTTTTTACTCCATGAATCCTTATCTATAATATTTTTATATATATTATTATTTAAATAATTATAATCATATGTAACTTTATAATCATTTATAATGTATCTTGCATGAAGTGTATGATCAATATTAAACTTTACTTTTGATTTATTATCTATTTTTTCTCCATAACTATCATACCATC
>CAPQQE010000030.1:240-13782 GCA_948687865.1 uncultured Bacilli bacterium | reverse complement strand
ATCTACAGAGGGTAACATAATTCATACTGGAGATAAAACTCATTATTCAGGGTATACATTTACAGATTCAATTATGAAGTCTGGATTGGAAGTTATGCCGACTCATGATGAAACTCGTACAATGACTGGGAATACAGGTGATGGTTATGCTAAAATCACATATTTAAAGGGTATTAGTAGAGATAATTATCTATCAGAATTAACAACCGATTATGGAACATTAAGTCCAAGTTTTGACCCATTAAAAAATGAGTATACTTTAACATTATCTAAATATGATCAAAATTTCACATTAAGTGGAACTCTTTCAGATGAAAAAGCAACAATGACAGGCTTAGGAGATTATAAAGTAAAATTTGGCGAAAATAAAATAATAGAAATAATAGTAACTGCAGAATCTGGAGATACAAAGATATACACAGTAAATGTTGAGAGAGAAAAATTAAAACCAGGAGAACATTTAAGTAAATTATCTAAACTTGAAATACAAGGATATGAAGAGGAATTAAATCCAGAGTTTCATCCACTAACAAATGAATATAGTATAGAAATACCAAGTAATGAAATAGATTTAAATATAATGACTGATACATTTGATAGAGAAGCAACAGTAGAAATAATAGGCAATAGATATATTAAAAATGAAAAAGGTGTAGTAACAATAAAAGTAAGCGCGCCAACAGTAGAAGATACAATATATACTATAAATTATACTAAATTAGATGCCTCTAATGATTATAAATCCCAGTATAATTATGAATATACAGGAGATTATCAAGAATTTATTGCGCCAATAAAAGGGAAATATACTATAGAATTATGGGGAGCTCAAGGTGGAGGAAGATCACAAAGCAAAGGTGCTTACACAAAAGGTGATATAAAACTTAATAAAGGACAAATATTATATGTTTATGTAGGTAAAGGAAATTCTGGTGGGTCTTCATTTAATGGTGGATCAGGTACTTCTGGGGGATCAGCTGGTGGAGGCGCTACCGATATAAGATTAGAAAAGGGTAGTACATGGAGAGATTTTAACTCATTAAAATCAAGAATAATGGTCGCAGCTGGAAGTGGAGCTGGAGATAATGGAGAGACTTTTGGCTTTGGAGGAACACTAGAAGGTGGAAGCGGAAAAAATAATACAGGTGGAACACAAATAAGTGCTGGAAGTCCAAATAATTATGCAACCTCAGGATTTGGATACGCTGATGGTGGTTGTACCGGCGGTGGAGGATATTATGGCGGTGGATCAGCAGCTTGTGCAGATGGAGCTGGTGGAGGTTCATCATTTATATCAGGTTATGATGGTGTTGATGCGATAGATGAATCATCAACAGAAAATAATATAATTCATACAGGTCAAAGTATTCACTACTCAGGGTTATCATTTACTAATTCAGTAATGATCGCAGGTAATGAAGAAATGCCAACACACGATGGAACTGGTACAATGACTGGTAATGGAGGGGATGGCTATGCTAAAATAACACCACCATTACTATTATCAAAAGACAATTACTTATTACAGTTAATAGTGGATAAAGGTGTATTAACTCCAGAGTTTAATCCACTTGTAAATGAATATAATGTAGAACTTGGAGTAGATGATACAGAAATAAAAATAAGTGCAAGACCAAGTAGTGATTTAGCAGTAATAGAAGGGCTTGGTGTGCATAAAGTACCAGGAGGAAGGACAACATATCCAGTAACAGTAACAAGTGAATCAGGAGACATACAGGTATATAATATAAATGTAACAAGACCATTATCAAATGAAAGTAAACCTACTGATATAAAAATAACGGGACTTGTTCCAAGTGTATGTGATGGATATTCTGGATATTGCTCTTTAGATAAAGAGTTTGATAGTAATATAAATGAATATCATATGACAGTACCTGCTGGAATTCGAGATTTAGAATTTACAGTAGAGAAGTCTCATGATTATCAAACAGTCACAGGAGATGGGGTAATAAAACTTGCAAGAGATGAGAATATAATAACTATAGAAGTAACAAGTGAAGATAATAGTAATACAAGTACATATACATATTATGTAACAAGAGATATGACAGGTGATAACTATATAGATAGACTAGAATTAATAAATCCAAGTATTGATATAGGATTCCATTATTTAATAACAGAATATGCATTTAGAGTAGAAAATAATATAACTAACTTAGATATGAACATTGTACTAGATGATGAAAATGCTAGTTATGAGGTAATAGGAAATTCTGATTTCAAAGTAGGAAATAATATAGTTGAAATAAGAGTAACAGCGGCAAATGGAGAAGAGAGAAGTTATATATTAAATGTATATAGAGTATCAAATGGTAATGCATTACTTGAAAGTTTAACAGTAAGTTCAGGAAGTACTAATTATACACTTAGTCCAGAATTTAAGGATATAACAACAAATTATACTTTAACAGTAGATAATACTGTAACAAGTGTAAATATAAATGCAACATCTCAAGAGTCAACAACAAGTGTAACAGGAACAGGAACAAAGACGCTAAAAACTGGATTAAATATGTTTGATATAGTTACCAATGCTGAAGATGGTACTATTGAAACATATAAGTTAATAATAACAAGAGAGAAATCAGATAATAATTATTTATCTAATATAACTGCACAAGAAGGAACTTTATCTCCATCATTTAATGAAAATACAAATTCATATGAAATAAGAGTAAATCCTCATGTTAAAAGATTAACACTAGGTGTAACTTTAAAAGATAATACTGCTAAATATGAAATTATAGGTAATAGTAACTTTAAGATAGGTGAGAATTTAGTAACAATTAAAGTAACCGCAGAAAATGGTAATATTAGAAATTATTATATAGTAGTAACAAAAGAAGGTTCTGATAATAATTACTTAAGTAGTTTAAATATGACTAATGCAAGTATAGCATTTAGCAAGGAAACCCTTCAATATAATGTAACTGTGGAAAATAGTGTAAAAAATATATTAATAAGTGGAAGCAAAGAAGATACATTGTCTACAGTAACAGGTTTAGGAAATTATAATCTTACAAGTGGGAATAATAAGATAAAAATAAGAGTAACAAGTGAAACTGGTAAAATAAGAGATTATATAATAAATGTATTTAGAAAATACAATGCTGATGCAAGTTTAAGAGAAATAAGACTATCAAATGGTACTTTAAGTCCAGTATTTAGTAGTAATGTATTTGAATATAAGGTAAATGTTGATAATAATATTGACAAGATAACAATAGATGGATTCCCAAATGAAAATACAACTACTGTAGAAGGTAATGGAAGTTATGATATTAATGTTGGTAATAATGAAATAACACTAAAAACATTATCAGAAGATAATACTACAGAATCTTATAAAATAATTGTAGTAAGAGATAAGAGTAGTAATGCAAATTTATCATTCTTGAGCTTAAAAGAAGGAATATTAAGCCCAGAATTTGATAAGATGACTGTTAATTATACTGCATTAGTGCCAAATGATGTAACTAGTGTAAATGTAGTTTATACTAAAGAAAATTCTTTATCAGATGTAGTAGTAACAGGAAATACTAACCTAGAATTAGGTGAAAATACAGTAAATGTAATAGTAACCGCAGAAGATGGTAATGTAAAAACTTATGAAATAAAAGTAACAAGACAGGAAGAGTCAGAAGATAATTTAGATTTAAGAACACTAGATTTAACAAGTTGCACACTTAGTCCAGAATTTAGTAGTAATATTGTTTATTATGAATGCACTGTAGGTAATGAAATAACAAGTACTACAGTAAATGCAAGCGCTATAGATGAAAGTAATACTATTATTGGAACAGGAGAAAAAACTCTTAAAGTAGGCCAAAATACTATAGGAATAAAAGTAATAAACAAAGACAATATTGAGAAAGATTATCAAGTAACAGTAACAAGAGAAGCAAATAAAGATTCTAGATTAAATAATATTATAGTAGAAAATCATACATTAAATGAAACATTTAATAAAGATACTTTTGAATATAGTTTAGTAACACAAAAGAACACATTAAATATAAATGCAGTTAAATCATATGAAAATCAAGATGTACAAATAATAGGTAATAGTAATTTTAAAGTAGGTCTTAATACTGTAACAATAAAAGTAACCGCAGAGGATAAAAAATATACTAGTACATATACATTAAATGTATTAAGAGAAAGAAGTGATAATAATTATTTATCAAATCTATATGTAGAAGGATATACTTTATCACCATCATTTAATAAAGGAACTCTAGAGTATAGTTTAACTGTAGAAAACGAAGTAAATAGTGTAATAGTAAATGGTGAAAAAGAGGATACTAGCTCTTCTATCACTGGGTTTGGCATGTATACACTTCAAAAAGGTTCAAATGAAGTTAAAGTAACAGTAACAAGTGAATCAGGAATTTCAAGAGAATACACTATAAATATAACTAAATTAGGGTCAAAAAATAACTATTTATCAAACTTAAGTGTTAAAAACCATACATTAAGTCCAGAATTTAATAAGAACACAAATGAGTATAATCTAGAAGTTAATTATGATGAAAAAGAAATAGAAGTAGTAGCAAGCAAAGAAAATGAAAATTCTATTGTAATTGGAGATGGAATAATAACTTTAAGTAAAAATATGGCAAAACATTCAGTTGTAGTAACAAGTGAAAATGGAGACATAAATACATATTACATAAATATAATAAGAAAAGATGCAGTAACATCAAAACTATCTAATATAGAAATAAAGGATTATTATTTAGATGAGGAATTTGATTCAAATAAAACAAATTATACAGTAAGAGTAGATAATGAAGTAAGAAGTTTAGATTTAAAGATAACTAAATTAGATCCAAATGGAACATATATAGTAGAAGGAAACGAAAACTTTAAAGTAGGATTAAATGAAGTAAAAATAATATCAATATCAAGCGATGGAAATGAAACTACAACTTACACATTAACAGTATATAGACAAGAATATGCGAATACATATTTAAGTTCATTAAATGTGGATAAGGGTTCTATGAAACCATCATTTAATAAAACAAATTTAACTTATACTGTAACAGTTCCAGAAAGTACTGAGAGTATAACAATAAGCGCATCGCCAGAGAATGTAGCAAATACAGTAACAGGTACAGGAGAAAAAATATTAGAAAAAGATAACAATCTATTTAAAGTAAATGTTACTACTCAAGGTGGAATAGTAAGAACTTATTCAGTAATTGTTAATAAAAGTACAAATGGTAATGCAAATATAAGAAGTATAACAACAAATGTAGGAACATTAACAAAATTAAATAAATATGATTATGAGTTAACAGTACCAAAAGATGTAACTCAAATTACTAAAGATAATTTCACAGTTACTTTAGAAGATGAAAAAGCAAGTGTAACTATGGATGAAGCATTAGATCTAACAGGTGATAGTAAAATATATAAAATAGTTGTTATAAGTGCTGATGGAAGTAATGTAAGTGAATATATGATTCATGTAAAATATTTATTATCAGGTGATTCAAGAATAAGAGAGTTAACTACAAATTCAGGAGAATTAACAGAAGAATTTAATAAAGATAAATATAAATATACACTAAATGTATTTGATTATATAAGTGAAGTAGAATTTAACGTAATATTAAATGAAGAAAATGCAAAAGTATTAAATAGTAGTTTAGTATATGAGTTAAATGACTATACAACATTAGCAAGCATAACAGTGCAAGCAGAAGATGGAACAAGTTCCATATATACTATAAATATAGAAAAGAGTTTAACAAAAGAAAAACATTTACAAAATATAGATATAACTCTAGTAAATGGTGTATGTGATGAGTGCACACTTCCAGAATATAATGAAACAACATATGATTATGAAGTTACATTCCCATATGATGTTGATGAAATAGACTTTGTTATTACTAAAAAGCATCAAAATCAAGTAGTAAAAATATATAAAAATGATGTAGAAGTAATAAATTCTAATGAAGAAAAATATTCACTTGATGTTGGAATAAATAATTATAGAGTAGAAGTAGCAAATAGTTTAGGAGAAAAAATAGATTACAATTATGTAATAGAAAGACTTCAAAGTAACAATAATTATTTAAAATCTTTAAAATTAATAAGTCCAGAGTATGAAATAGAAAATTTTGATAAAGAAAGACTAGAATATAGCGTTCAAATACCATATGAATACTCAAATATAACAGTAGAAGCAATACCAGAAGATACTAAAAATGCAACAGTAAAAATAGAAGGTTATACTTATTTACTTGAAGGAAATAATGATGTAAAAGTAACAGTAACATCAGGAACTAAAGAAAAAAGAGAATATATATTACATGTACTTAGAACACCAGAAAGTAATAACTTAATAAAGACATTAACAATATCAAGTGGAGATATATATGAATTAACACCAAGATTTACGCCAGGAATAAATGATTATACTCTAACTGTACCAAGTGTAATAAGTAAAATAACAATAGAGGCGATTGCCGATTTAGAAACAACAACTGTAACTGGTGAGGGAGAATTTGACTTAAAAATAGGTATAAATAAATTCATACTAGAATCCACAAGTAAAGAAGGACATACTAGAACATATGTAATAACAATAACAAGAGAATCTAGTAAAAATGTATATCTAAAGAATTTACAAATAAATAACGGTATATTAAAAGAAGAATTTAGAAAGGAAAGAACAAATTATAATGTAGAAATAGGTTATGATATAGATGCTCTTGATATGTTAATAGAAAAAGAAGGTGAAGAGTCTTTAGTAGAAGTAGTGGGAAATAAAAATCTATTGCCAGGAGAAAATATAGTAAAAATAAGAGTAAAAAGTAGAGATCTATCAGTGGCTAAAACTTATGTACTAAATGTAATGAAGGCAAAGAGTCCAAATAATAATTTATCAAATATATTAGTGGATGATGAACAAATAGAAGGATTTGATTTAAATAACACTGAATATAATATAACTGTTGGAAATGATAAGACAAGTATTGATATAAAAGCAATATCAGATAATAAATATGCAACAGTAAGTGGAAATGGAGTACATTCATTAAATGAAGGATTAAATCAAATAACAATAACAGTAACCGCGCAAAATGGTGATATAAAAAATTATATAGTAAATGTAATAAGGAAGAAAAATACATATTTAAGTGCAATAGTAACAGATAGAGGAGAGATAAGTCCAAAATTTGATAAAAAAACTATGGATTATACTCTAGAAGTAGAGAAAGATATTAGTGATATAACAATTATAGGACTTGCCGAAGATATGACAGGCTCAGTAGTTACTGGAAATGGTAAATATACTTTAGAAAAAGAAGAAACAAAAATAATACTTACTGTAGCTAATGGAGAAGACACAAGAACATATAATGTAAATGTTATAAGAAGATTAGAGGATAATAATAATTTAAAATATCTAACAGTCGCAGAAGGATTAATAAGTCCAATATTTGATAAAGATACTTTAGAATATACTGTAGCAGTACCAAATGATATAAATGAACTAACACTTGATTATAAAACAGAAGATGAAAATGCTACAGTAGAAGTAATAGGAAATCATATAGAAAATAAGTTAAACGAAGTAATTATAAGGGTAACAGGACAAAACGATAGTATAAAAGATTATAAGATAATAGTAACAAAGGATGAAGAATCAATATATAGTAATAAACTAATATCTCTAACAGTTAATCCTGGAGAATTAACACCATTATTTGATCCAGACACAAATTTATATAAGGTAACAGTTTCAAAAGAGATAGAAGAGATAAAAGTAAATGCCATAAGAGAATCAACAGATAGCACTGTACTAGGACTTGGAACACATAGATTAATAACAGGAAGAAATGTAATTCCAGTTCAGGTAACTAGTAAAGATGGAAAAGTTAGAATTTACACTATAGTTGTAAATAAGGAATCTGAAAGTGAAGCAAGGCTAGAAAATTTAGAACTAGAAAAAGGAAAATTAACACCAGCATTTAATAAAAATACATATAACTATACATTCATAATAAATAGTGATATTAATTTAATAAAATTTAAGAATATTAAAACACTTGATAATAATGCAACGTATATAATAGATGGTGATATTACAAAAATAGAAGAAGGAAATAGAATAAGAATAATAGTAACATCAAGTGATAAAAGGGAAACGAGAACATATGAAATTGCATTAAAGGTAGAAAAATCAGATAATGTATATTTAAGTGAATTAAAATCAAATATAGGAAAGTTAACACCAGAATTTGATAAAAATACTAACAAATATAAGATAAATGTGGATGAAAACGTAAATAGTATATATATAACTGCATCTGCAGAAAGTAATAGAGCAACAGTAGAAGGCACAGGATTAAGAGAATTAATGACAGGAGTTAACTATATAAATATAACAGTAACAAGTGAAAACGGATTAACAAATGTATATACTATCGAAGTAGAAAAAGGAATGGGAGATAATAACAATTTAAGAGATTTATTAGTAAGAGGTTATAAATTAGATAAAGAATTTGACAAGGATATACTTGAATATAGTTTAAGTGTCCCTAATGATGAAATAAGTGTTATGATAGATGCAACAAAAGAAGATATAAATTCAAAGGTGACAGGAATAGGTAAAGTAAACTTAAGAGAAGGATTAAATGTTATAGAAGTAACAGTAACATCACAATCAGGAAAAATAAAAACATATACAATAAATATAACAAGAGAAAAAATATATAGTTCGAAAATAGAGCGACTAGAAATAGAAGAGGGAATATTATCACCAACATTTAATAGTGATATATATGAGTATGATATAACTATACCAAATGAGTATACTAGTATTACACCAATAGTTAAGTTACAAGAGGAAACAGCAAGATATGAAGTTCTTAATAATTCAAACCTAAAACAAGGAAGTAATGAGGTACAAATAAAAGTAACAAGTAGTAATAACGAAGAATCCATATATAAATTAAATGTCGTAAGATTAGTATCAAGTAATAACTATTTAAGAAGTATAACAACAAATAAAGGAAGTATAGAGCCTGAGTTTGATAAAAGAATTCTAAATTATACAGTAACATTAGACAACTCTGAGGATACAATAACTGTAAATGCAGAATCAGAAGTAAATACAACAATAGTAAAAGGAATAGGCACATATAATTTACAACCTGGAGAAAATATAATTGTATTAAAATCAATAAGTGAATCAGGAATAGAAAGAAATTATAAGTTAAAAATCATTAGAGAATATAATGACAATAATTATTTAAGTAATTTGTTTGTAAGTGAAGGTAATCTAGATAAGGAATTTGATAAATCTATTGAAGAATATGAAGTAAGAGTTTTAGAAGGTACTAAATCTATAGAAATAACAGGTCAAAGTGAAGTACCAGAATCAAGAGTAGAAGGCTTTGGAACATATGATATAGAAGTTGGAACAACGAAAATAAATATAAAAGTAACAGCGGAATCTGGTGATATAAGATTATATACAATAAATGTAATAAGAGAAGCTAGCTCAAATACAAATATAGCTCAAATTACACCAAGTACTGGAGAACTTAGTCCAGCATTTGATAATGATGTACTAGAATATGAATTAAAAGTGGATAAAAATACGAATATGGTAGACTTTGAAATAGATTTAGAAAGTGAATTATCAAATGTTATAGGAAACAAAAATATATTGATAGATCAAAATCAAAAACAAATACAAATAGTAGTAGTCGCAGAAGATGGAACAGAAAAGATAGTAACAGTAAATATAATAAGAGAAAGTATGATAACTGATATTATATTACAAGATCAGGAAATACTAGTAGGTGAAGATGAAGAATATCAAATAAATGTTTCATTAATTCCTGAAGATGCTAAGGAAGAATTAATATATAGTTCAAGTGATGAAGAAGTAGCAATAGTGGATGAAACAGGCAAAGTAGTAGGTAAAAAAGTAGGAAGTGCAATTATAACAATATCATCAAAAGATAATCCAAATATATCACAAACAATGATAATAAATGTGGTAGCAAAACAAATAAAATCGGAAGTCTATGAAGTAAAAGAAAAAGAAGAAGGAAAAATTTTAATTGGGATGGATCCAGGAGTTACAATAAACGATGTAATATCAGGATTATTAAATAAAGAAGAAACAATTAAAATATATGAAAAAACAGGAGAAGAAATAGTAGATTATAACGATATAGTAAAAACAGGCTTAATAATAAAACTAGTAATAGATGATATAGAGTATGATCAGGCAGTAATAGTAGTAAGAGGAGATGTAGATGGAGATGGGTACGTAAACGTATCAGACTATATTACAGTTTTAAATCATGCATTAGAGGTAGAAGATATAACAGATTATATTAAATATGCTGCTGCTGATGTAGAAGAAGATGAGATAATAAATGTAACAGACTATATTAAAATAATGGATTATTCTCTTGAAAATATTGATACATTAAATAGATAAACTTATCTTGTAAAATAATCTAGGTAAAACTAAGAAAATATGGTATAATCCTATTTTCTTTTTCTTTATAAAAATTATTGATTTGTCTTTTAAAAAAAAGAAAAATATGTTATTATAATTATAATAATGCGAGTATATGAGGTGTGTATGAAAAATATAGTAAAAATTATAAATTTTGTTTTAATCAATGTAATATTTTTTAGTGCTTTATTTATTAACATGACAAATGTTAAAGCAGCAGGTGAACATGAATTTTCATTTGTAATATATGATTGTAATCAAATCACAGATACGTTAAAAGATGAAGTTGATTTGACAAAAAATAGAGTAACTAAAGCAGCTGAGGTTGTCTGTCTTGGACCAAATGGTGATAAAAATGTTCCAGAATTTAGTTTAAATGATGATGTAGAACCTGGTAAAATAATAAAATTAGCAGTTTACTATAAACCTGGGGATCAAACAGATGTTGGTATGCAAGTTAAATTTTTCTATGATAAAGAAATACTTGCACCAATATATTTAGAAAAATATAATAGATCAAAAAGAGAATTCACTAGTACATTAGCGTATGATTTAAGTAGTGATCTTCAAGAACTATATGAAGATTGGGGAATTACTCCAAGTGATACTTCTGAGAAAATTAACTTCATGGCAAATGATAAAAATGGTTCAAATGGATATACTTTAGAGGATGAATTAGAAATGGTTTATTTCTATTTCAAAGTAAAGGATACTGCACCAGCTGGTGCTACTCTTACATTTAATTTTGATACAACAGCTGGTTCTGGAACAGGAATGAATAATAAATCAGAGGTAAAAACTGCAGATTTTACATTAAATGTTTATGGTGAAATGAGTGATAATACAGCTCTTAAAACATTATCTGTTTCAAATGGGGGTACTAATTATGAAGTTTCAAATTTTACTCCAAATAGTAATACAATAAAAGATTATAATGTAATAGTTCCAAATCATATAACTAATGTTGATATAGATTCTACTACAACAGATTCAAATTCCGTAGTAGCAAGTGGAATAGGTAATCACTCGCTTAATGTTGGAAATAATGAAATAAAAATGATAGTTCAAGCTCAAAATGGAACTCAAGATATATATACAGTAAATGTTTATAGATTAAGTAATGATGCCACATTAAAATCTTTATCTTTATCTAATAATGTAAATATTGGAAATTTTAGTAGTACAAAAACATCATATACAGCTTTAGTTCCTTATAGTACCAATACAACAACAGTAAGTGCACAAACAACTCATGATAATGCAGTTATAGAAAGTGGGACAGGAAGTTTTGATTTACCAAATTATGGTAGTATAGTTAATTCAAGAGAGGTAAAAGTAAATGCAGAAAACTGTAATACTGAATATGAGAGTGTTCCACATAATATTTGTACTAGTAAGACATATAAAATAGATATAACAAGGACAAGCCCAAGTAATAATACCAATTTAAGTGATTTAACAATTAATGGAGAAACTATAAGTGGTTTTTTAAATTCAAAAGATCAATATACTTTACCTAATGTTGAAAATAGCATAGCTAGTTTAAATTTAAATGCTACAGTAGAGGACATTGGCAAAGCAAAAATAATTTCAAGTTTAGGTGTTAAAAATTTAAAAGTTGGAGATAATGCATTAACAGTTGTTGTACAAGCAGAAGATAAAACCGAAAAAACATATACAATAAATGTAAGAAGACTTTCAAATGATAGTAAATTATCAAGTTTAAGTGTTACATCAGATCCAGTTGGTACATTATCCCCATCATTTTCTAGTACCTTCTATGATTATTATACGTATAATGCACCTGCGACTGCTACTAAAGTAAATGTATCTGCTGTTGTAAATGATACTCTTAATGCAACTATAATAAGTGGAACTGGTGAATATAATATAGATACAACTTCTAATATAAATGTAACAGTTCAGGCAGAAGATGGATCTACAAGTATATATAAAATAAAAATAGTTAGAGCTAAATCATCAAATAATAATTTAAGTTCACTATCATTAGATGGTTATGAATTAAATGAGGAATTTAGTCCTAATACTACATTATATACTGCTAATGTATCAGGTGAAGTAGAAAGCGTAAGTGTAAGTGCTACAGTAGAAGATATAGGAAAAGCCCAAATAGTAAGCGGTCTTGGTAGTCATACTCTAAAGGTTGGTTCAAATACAATACAAGTAAGAGTTAAAGCAGAAAATAATGCAACTAAAGATTATACAATAACAGTAAATAGGGCAAAGAAAACAGTATCATCATTAACTGATTTAAAAGTAGATAACCAAACAGTTAATAATTTTAGTGAAACAAAATTAGAGTATACACTAAACAAAGTTCCATTTAATAAAACTAGTGTAGAAATAAGTGCAACTAAAAAAGATCCAGATAGTAAGGTAAGTGGTATTGGAACTATTAATTTAAATACTGGATTAAATAAATTATATGTAACAGTAACAGCGCAAGATAATACTACTCAAACAAGATATGTTATAAATATTGAAAGAGAAAAAGATAGTAATGCTTTCTTAAGAGACTTACAAGTTAATGGCGTAACTATAAAAGATTTTAATAAAGAAACATTAGATTATAATTTAACAGTAGAAAATGATGTAAGAAGTCTTAATTTAACTACAGTTGCTGATGGGACAAATATAGGTGGTATTTCAATAACTGGTAATAGTGATTTTTCTACAACATCAAATAATCTAGTTCAAATAACAGTAACTGCGGAAAATGGGAATTTTAAAGTATATAAAATAAATGTAACAAGAAAGAAATCAACAAATAATTACTTAAAATCTATAGAGTTAAGTTCAGGATTATTAAATCCAGTATTTAATAAAGAACATAATGATTATACAGTAGATGTAGAGAGAGATGTAACATCAATAGATATAACTCCAACACTAGAAGATAGTACATCAAAAGTTCTTGTAAATGGACCATCAGAACTTGTAGTAGGACCTAATACATTTACAATTACAGTAACAAGTGAAAATAATGTTTCAAA
>CAPQQE010000030.1:0-230 GCA_948687865.1 uncultured Bacilli bacterium | reverse complement strand
TAGTAAATAGGAAAGCATCAAATAATAACTATTTATCAAATCTAACAATAGATGGACAAACAATAGAAAAATTTAATAAAGAAGAGACTTTATATACAATAAATGTTGATAGTAAAAAAACAAATATAGTAGTAGGGGCCCAAAAAGAAGATTTAAATGCGAATGTAACTGGTGCAGGGACTTATAACTTAGAAACAGGGGTAAATACTATATCAGTGGTAGTAACAGCG
>CAPQQE010000029.1:10947-14342 GCA_948687865.1 uncultured Bacilli bacterium | reverse complement strand
GTTACCATTTGGAAACAATACAATATTATCATTTAAATTCATAATATCATTCCCTAAAGCATATTTAGGCTTTAATCCTAACATATTTGATAAAGTTGGCATTGCATCACACATCCCCATAGATGTATCTATCTTTTTTGATAATTTTGTATTTTTATCCCATATGATAAATGGTACAGATCTATTTAATTCATACCAGTAATAATCTATATCAGTATAATTTTCATCATCTTTTGATAATATATCATCATTTTCTTTATCATAGTTATACATTCTTACATAATCACTTTTATTTAATTTAGCATCATGATCGCCATATATAACTAATATAGTATTATCTAATAAATGATTTTCATCTAATTGATTTATAAACTCACCTAATGCAGAATCCGCATAATGAACTGATTTAAAATAGTTTCCTAATTTTGTATTTTCCATATATGGATAAGATACATTTTCAACATATTCTTCACCATTTTCATTAACTTTAGTTACATCCTCTTTAATATCGACATCAAATTCACCATATTTTTCAATTTCATCAAATGGTGTATGATTTGAAAGCATTATCAAGGTTGCATACACTTTATCATTCTTTGAAAACTCGTCCTTTAATTTTTCTACTGATTGCCTAAAGAATGATTTATCTGATAAACCAAGTCCAATTTCTTCATCTATTTGATAGTCAACTTTACTATAAAATTTATCATATCCTAAACTTTTATGGAAATTAATTCTATTCCAAAAACTTCCAGTATTAGCATGCATACTAATAGTTCTATAACCTTCATTTTTTAGTAATTTTTGTAATGTTTCATATTCTCTATCCCAATAACTAATAGCAACCGCACCATTTGTTACTGGTAATAATGATGTAGAAAATGTAAATTCTGAATCACTACTAGTTCCACTACTTGCTTGTGCATAATAATTACTAAAATATAAACCCTCTTCTTTTAACTTATTTAAATTTGGAGTCACTTCTACACCATTAAATGAAGTATTTAATGCTATATTTTGTATACTCTCTGCATGAATAACAATTACATTCTTACCCTTAAATTTATTGGTATATTCATTTTCTTTATGTTCTTTAGATTCAGAATAAAATTCTCTAAATTCCTTTGCAGCATTATCATATCCAAATAAAGTATTAAATTTTGCATCTAAACTTTTAAATAAATCATTAAGCTGATAAGTATATACTCCAAACTTAGTTACTAGAAATTCTCTATTCCATTGTTTTCTTAATCTACTATATTCGACACCTGTTACTGTCATAAAAAATATTGCATACATTATAGCTCCTAATATAAGAGTTGCTTTAAATCTTTTTCCTTTATTTTCCCTCTTTGCAACAGTATTATAATGATCTTTTTTCTTTAAAGCATTATGCATTAATATTATAGTAACTGGTTGCCATAAAAATATAAAATCTTTAATTTGTAATACATTTTGAATAACCGCATCTCCTACATCTACAACAGTTAGTGAAACCGCTATCAATGAAAAAGATGCAAATGACATATAATATGTATAGTAAAGTGAATTAATAATACATATTGCAGTAAATATAACTGAAAGTATAATTAAATATTTAAATCTATTTTTTGGTTTAAATAAATATACAAATGATCCTAATAATAATATTAATGCCAAATCTGCTAAAATAGGTTTTACTGCAAAATAATTATGAACAGTAAAAAATCTAAGTAACATTCCATTAATAAGAGTTGTAATTACAAATGTTATAAATAATTTATTAGTATGTATATATCCTCTATAATCAAATTTTTTTATATTTTTTATTTTATTTCGTATTTTTTCTATCATAAATTATACCTCCATAATAATTGATTATAACATTAATTATAGTTTTTTTCTACCTATGCGGTGTCAAGCTATGTCAAATGTTTGTCTTATTAGTATTTGCATTTATACTCATTCCTAAAACAAATATATAACTAATTAAATAAACCCAAAGCATTAATACTATTATGTTGGCAGTATTTCCATAAAATGTATTATAAGAAGAAATATTAGTCATATAAAATGAATATAATGAAGTTAATATCGTCCATAAAATTGTTGTGAAAAATGCCCCTTTATTTACAGAATTAAATTTTATTTTCTTATTTGGTGATAATACATATATAATCTTTATATTAAAATATATTATTATCATTGAAATAGGCCATTTTAATAAATTATAAATAAATAATATATTATCTGTAAGAATCGATATAATTTGAAAACTATGAAGTAAATTTAATATTTTTGTACTAAGTATTGGTATTATAATTATAAATGCGATTAGTAGTACAAGCAAAATCGCCATTAAAAATGATTTTAATATATCTAATAATTTCTTATTACTATCACATTCATATATCATTGATGCAACCCTCATTATTGATCTTGTACCTTTTGATACTAAGAGAAGTGCAGATACTATTAAAAATATTGTACTATAATCTAAGTTTCTACCTTTTAGAAGGGGTATTATTAAACTACTAGTATTAGCTGGAAAACTATTTGATATTAAATCTATTATACTTTGTGTTGATACTGATAAAAATGACGCTATAACACCTATTATTAATACAATTGGTATAATAGATAATAACAAAAAGAAAGACAATTGTCCTGGTAATACTGACATAACTGGCTTTCTCATTAATTCTATAACATCTTTTATTAAATATTTAAATTTTTTATTCACAATATTCACCCTTATTTATCTTCTTGAGTTTCTTTATTTGTTTTTATTTCAAGCACTGCCTCGTTAATAGCATCGTCTATAGTTTTTACATCATCAAGTATCATACTATAACCAAGTGATGCTCCAAATTTATATGGTAAATTTTTAAATTCTTTATATAGTCTTCTCATATATGTTATTACTTTCGTCTCTTCATATCCAACCATATATATTAAAAATTCATCACCATTTGTTCTAACTATATCACTTTGTTCTAATTGGCTATTTATAAGTATATTAGCAGCCTTCTTTATAACCATATCCAATTTTGTTAATATTAATTACAATTATTGATTGAGGATAAATCTTATTTGCTTGCCATTTAATATAATTTTCATTTAAATAGTGTCTATTTTTAAGTGACGTTAAATGATCAACATATCTCATTTTATCTTCTTTTTTTATTTTATTAGAAATATTTTTATTTTTAAAATAGATTATGCTAAATACACTAAGTATTATTATACCAACTGTTATATATACATATGATAAATCAATTTTTTTACTATCATTATTAAATTTAAGTAATGCCCTTGATTTATATAAATCAGTGTTTATCGTGGATACATAATATTTAAATAAACTTACCAATCCTTTATTCTTATTAGTATTTAATAATATAAAATTAAAATCT
>CAPQQE010000029.1:9046-10937 GCA_948687865.1 uncultured Bacilli bacterium | reverse complement strand
TGCCAGATTTTAGAAAAATCAATAGTTTTAAAATAATATTATTAATTTTATTGGTTACAATAATCATATGTATTATAATCTAATATTAATATTGTATCATCATTTAGGGAATTAAATAAACTTGATATTTTTTTGAATGATTTAACATTTATTTGTGTTCCATCAGAAATATATCTTGCAATCTTATTATCTAACATAGATACTTGTTTTCCCTTAAGTGATGTTAGTGAATTCATTGTTGTTTCTATATTTTGATAACTAGTTAATACGACTATCTTTTCATTATATGGGGAAAATGTATAATCAAAATTATTTGTTAAATTATCATATTTATAGTAATTAAACGCAATATCTACTTTTCAATCATTTAAGGCCTTAGTTAAATCTTTTACTGAATTAAATTCTTTTATCTTAAATGTAACATCCATTGATGAAGCAAAATTATCTAATATTTCACTATTATACCCTATAAAATCATCATTTATCTCTGTCTCATATGGTACATTTTTTACATACCCATATACATAATCTTTACTTGAAAAGTTTGATTTTACTATCTCATCATATTCTTTCTCATGAAAATATAATGAAAATAATCTTTTATTATAAGATTTGGAATATTTATCTCTCATCCACCTTGTATAATATTTTTTAAATATGCTATTTAATACATTTTCTTCACCATTTATTTTTAATATATAATTTGTATATATATCAGACATATTATATACAATATAGTAATTATTACTGAATATCTTATCTATATTACTATTATTAGGTATAATGGCGTATTTTATATCATTTCTATTTAAAGCTGATATAATGGAATCAATATTATTGTATGTGTTATATATAACACTATTATCACTAAAGTACTCCTTTATATTATTTAAATCAGATTCTGCAACTCCTATAATAACGTTATTTAAATTCTTAAAACTTTTTACCTTTTCTGAATCTTTACTTATCATCACATAATTATCTTTATATAAAAGTAACTCATTATTATCAAGCATTGATTTATTATTTATTTCAAATGAATATCCATTTTCTTTTAATGTTTTATTAGAGGTATATGGTATTTTATTGAATTCTAATCCTGTTTCTTTTGAAAAACTATTTAGAAAGTCAAAAAACACACCTTCGCCCTCATATCCAAAAATTGGAATATCATTTAAAATAGACACATCTATAACTTCATTTTTATTTTTTTCTATCCATCTTTTCTCAAGTACAGAAAAAACTCCATTCTGGTCATTTTTATTCTTTAATATTATTGAAACTATACCTACAATAATTAATAATACAAGTACTATAGATATAGTAACTATTTTTTTAAAATTTATCTTTTTATTCTTATTTCTATTTTTCATAAATATCTACCTACCAAACTATTGCCTCGTTACTCGAATTTTTATAACCCATTATTGGAAACTCTTTTTCTTCAATAGTAGTCGTTGATCCATCGTCTTTAACTACTTCCTTTTTTGTCCCCTCTTCATCGCTCTTAGTAACCATATATTGTATATCATAAAATTCTTTTACTTTTTTGGAAAAACTCACTAAAGAGTCATTAGCTATATTACGAGCATCATCAACTGAAACATCTTTATTTACATCAAAAATAACATTTATTATTTTCCCGTGTACAATAATTTTTGTTTCTTTAACTTTTTCATTTGAATTAATATAAGTTACTATCTTATTTTTACTTTCTTTATTAAATTTAACTTTATCAATTCCATCTAATCTATTACCATAATTTGATCCTCTACTTGGGAATAATACACCTGCGATTAATATAAAACAAATTATCAATATTAATACTAATATTAATAATATAACAAATTTTTTATTTTTCATTAAAGTATTTAACCTTTTTTTCATTTTA
>CAPQQE010000029.1:5628-9035 GCA_948687865.1 uncultured Bacilli bacterium | reverse complement strand
CTATCAAGTATTATTAATTATATCATATATGCACATGTAATTCAATTATTCTATCTAAATAAAAGATTTGAATTTTGCATTGAAAAATTATTTTGTATGTTTTCTTTTTCACCTAATGATATAACTAAATTTCTTGGAATATTTTTCAACTTTACCTCTTGTGGTATTTTTGAATTAAATGTATACTCCACATTAATTTTTTCTTTTTCATTGATTGGATCGTTCGATTTAACATTATTTATCAAGTTATTCTCTATCATCTCTATTTTCTTTGATAGATCATCAAATTTAATATTTAAACTTTTTATTTCATTTTCTATATTTATATTTAAATTTTCTCCCTTTATACTAGGATTTTTCCAACTCATAATATTCCTCCTTAATCAGTTACCTGTTCCATTATTGCATTTCTTACCTTTAACCATTCATTTTCATCTTTTATAGCATCAAATATATATGCACCATTTTCCTCTATTAACTTTGATACATATGTTTTTATACTATCACCATCTCTTTCGTTAAAGGTATAAACTATATAATCATTATGATTTTCGTTTAATGTGAATGAAGTAATTACATCGGCCTCAATTTGCTGACCCTGTGAATTTGTAATTAGAACCCTTCTATTCATTTTATCCCTCCGTATTCTATATTAAAATTATATCATTAATGTTTAATAAATACAACAAAAAGTATAAGATATTACTATCCTATACCATTAATTATTTTCTATTAATTCTTTATATTCATCCTCATTTATTATTTTTATACCAAGTTGCTTTGCCTTATCATATTTGCTTCCTGCTTTTTCTCCAGCAATTACGTAATCTGTTTTTTTAGTAACAGATCCTGTAACATTAGCCCCCATATTTTCTAATTTCTCTTTTATTTCATCTCTTGGAACAGATAGTGTACCTGTAATAACAAATGTTTTTCCATTTATATTATTATTACTTTTATCAACTTGGGCACCTAAATATCTCATATTCAGATTTAATTTTTTTAATCTATCGATTAGATTTATATTTTTTTCTTCATTAAAATAATTTATCAAAGATTTTGCTATTACATCTCCTATATCATTAATTGATTTTAATTCATCGTATTCACCATTAATTAAATTATCCATGGTTTTATAGTACATTGCTAGAACTTTAGCTGTTTTTTTACCAACATATCTAATTCCAAGACCAAATAATAATCTTTCTAATGAATTTTTTTTACTATTTTCTATCGATAATAATAATTTTTCTATACTTTTTTCTCCAAAACCCTCAAGCGTTTGAAGTTCTTCCTTATATCTATCTAAAGTATAAAAGTCATCGATATTTCTTAAATATCCCATATTGTAAAAATCTTCAACTATACTCTCTCCAAAACCTTCTATATACATGGCATCTCTTGATGAAAAATGTATTAATCCCTCTATTTTTCTAGATGGACAATTATCATTAGGGCAAAAATGATTAGCATCTTTTTTTATTAATTTTGTATTACACATAGGACAGTTATCTATCATTTTAAACGGAATAGTATCATCTTTTCTTCTATCTAATTTAACTTCAACTACTTCAGGTATTACATCTCCAGCTTTTCTAATGGATACAACATCACCCACCCTTATATCCTTTTCTATGCAATAATCACTATTATGCAGAGTTGCTTTCGATACTAAAGATCCTGATACATGTACCTTAGAAAATAATGCATTTGGTGTTATTTTTCCTGTTCTACCTACGGTAAATTTTATCTCTTTTAAAGTTGTCAAAACTTCTTTAGCTGGAAATTTATATGCAATTCCCCATCTTGGTACTCTTGATGTAAATCCTAATTTTTTCTCATCTTCTAAACTATCAACTTTTAATACAACTCCATCTATCTCAAACGGTAAATTATCTCTTTTTGTACCCAAATTTTCAATATAATTAATAATTTGTTTTGTGTTATTAGCATATCCATTAAGTTTATAATTAGTTACAAAGCCTAACTTCCTTAAAAAATCTAAAGACTCTGATTGAGTTTTAATTCCATAATCTTCTGGATTTGGAATAAAATAAGCCATAAAATCTAAATTTCTTTTAGATGCTACTTTACTATCTAATTGTCTAATCGATCCAGCTGCTGCATTTCTTGGATTTGCAAACTCATTTTCATTATTTTTTCTTTTTTCTATATTGGCTTTTTCAAAAGATATTTTACTCATATATATCTCGCCACGTACTTCTATATCTATGTTACTAGTTAGTCTAAGTGGTACTGATTTTATCGTTTTTATATTAGTTGTAATATCTTCTCCTATTATGCCATCACCTCTAGTTGCTCCTCTTACTAATATCCCATTTTTATATATTATTGAACCTGATAATCCATCCATTTTAGGTTCTAATGTATAACTGGGATTATCTACTATTTTTCTTATTCTTTCATCGAAATTAATTATTTCATCTTCATTAAAAATATCATCAAAAGAAAGCATGGGATGGCTATGAGTTACTTTTTCAAATTTATCAAGAACAGCACCTCCAACTCTATTTGTTGGGGAATCAGGTCTTTTTAAATCTGGATATTTTTCTTCTATAGTTAATAATTCATTATAATAATCATCATATTCTTGATCTGTTATGGTTGGATTATCAAGTACATAATATTCATAACTTGCTTTGTTTATATAGTTTATTAATTCATCCATCCTTTTCTCTATATTCACTTTAACCTAGCTTCCTTTCATTTACTTCCTTTAATATATTATTTATTTTATCTCTATTTTTCTTATTTATTTGTTTTATTATATTTTTGTACTCGATTGGAATTTCTCTTTCAATCCTCTTTTCAACCCTTGATAATACTTTATCAAAATTATCATCTTCAATAATCCAAAGTTTACTTTCGAGTAATTGAGTGTATTCTATGGAACTTATTGTTAAGAATTTTTTAATCAAATTATTTTCATTTTCATCATATTCATCTATACCTAATGCATAGTCATCTTCTTAAATCGCTAATAAATCAAAAATATTTTCATTATCAAAAATTTTGGAAAAATTAACGTCACTTTCCCCTTCTATTATTATTAAATTACATTCATGTCTATCATAATTTGCTGTTAATATATCATAAATAAATATATTTACTAATTGATCCATAAGTTTAAATACAATTTTTTCATCTTTATATTTTAAACTTAATGCATCCCAAATTCTTTCTAAATTATAATTATCTTCAGCAGGAGTAAACCCATATGAATTTAAAAGTTTTTCTATATTATAATATACTTCATTATCCTGTATAAAATTTTCACTTATTACACCAAAGTTATTATTATATTTAGCTAAATCATAATGAGCACAAGGAATATTAAAATCTTTTGCTAGTTCTTCTGCAATAATTTCATTAAAATAGGTATATGG
>CAPQQE010000029.1:2355-5618 GCA_948687865.1 uncultured Bacilli bacterium | reverse complement strand
GTAATTTAAAATAGTATTTTTTACCATTAACTATAAATGCAGTTTTTTCATCTAAATAGCAATGTGATATATCTAGATATCCCTTATTATCTCTCTTTAATTCCATAATTTATTTGGATATTCCCCTTCATAAACTAATTTCTTTATAGATTCAACTACCCTTTCTTTATCTTCCTTATATGTTACACCTTCCCACTTTGCTGTTGTAGGTATCACTTTTGTTGTTGATATACCTTCTATTGTTAATTTTTCAAGTAAATCTGGTATTAAATATTCACATTTTAAAATGTTATCTTTATTGTCATCTAAAAATTTTTCAAATCTATTTTCAATATGCGTAAATATTGATGGAGTAAAGCAAAGCATATTCATAGATACATAAGTTTCCTCTGTTATTTCAAATGGATCTCTTCCATCAAGTGGTTTAGCAATTATTTTATTATCTATTCTTTCAACATTACTTTCAATAAGCTCTTTTAGATATCCGTTTTCTATATTGCAGACACCTCTTTTAACAGCTCCATTTTCAGTTAGTGTATTTTTAACTTTATACCCTACTAGACAATAACTATTATCTACTTTTATATTTTTCAAAAAATTACTTGCAACAAAATATGCATCTCTTCCATAGAAATCATCTGCATTTATAATAGCAAATGGCTCATTTATATTATTTTTTGCACATAATATAGCATGTGCTGTTCCCCAAGGTTTTTCCCTTTCACTTGGTGCGGCATATCCTACTGGAAGAAAGTTCATATCTTGAAATACGTATTCAGTATTTATTTTATCTTCTACTCTTTTTCCTATAGTTTGTTTAAATATTTCATAATTTTCTTCTTTTATTATAAATACAACTTTATTAAATCCTGCCTTTATTGCATCATAAATTGAATAATCAATTAAAAATTCATCATTTGGTCCCATTGGTTCAATTTGTTTTAGACCTCCAAATCTGCTTCCCATTCCCGCGGCCATTATTAATAGTGTTAGTTCATTATTTTTCATATTATTTTCCTCCTAAATTTTATGTATACTTTTATGATTCTTCATTAATTTTTTTATTTCACCATTTTTAAAAGATATGGTTGCAATTACTCCATCAATATTTATTACAACACCAAAACCATATTTATCATGATTAATCATATCTCCATTATGGAAATCATTATTTTCATTCATCATTTTATTTTTATCTATTTTTTCTTTAAATACACTCTTTTCTTCTTTTTTACCAATACTTTCTATATACTCTTCATTTATTTCATTAATGAATCTACTAGGTACATTTGATGATATTTTACCATAAAGTATCCTACTCCTTGCATTAATTAAATAGAGTTTCTTTTTTGCCCTTGTAATAGCTACATAACAAAGTCTCCTTTCTTCTTCTAACTCATCATTTGATTCTAAAGAGTTACTATGTGGGAATAACCCTTCTTCTACTCCTACTAAAAATACATAATCATATTCTAACCCTTTAACAGAATGTATGGTCATGAGAGTAACCTTTTCATTATTATCATTTTTTTGTTCACTAACATCACTTACTAATGATAACATATCCAGTAGTTCACCTAGTGATACTATTCCTTCATTTATTTCTAACGACTTTGCAATTGATTTAAATTCTTCTAAGTTCTCAAGCCTTATATCAGCTTCTAGTGTTTTTTCATTTACAAGAGATTCCTTTATCTTAGTTTTTTCTAGTACTAAATCAATCAATTCAGTTAATGTTAAATGTGATTCCTGATTCTTTATTTCTTCTATTATTTTTTTAAATTCTAATTCTTTACCACCTTTTATAACTTCAAATATAGATTTTCCTAGAGAGTTTGCCTCAATAACTAGATTTTCTATTGCTTTACTTCCGATACCTCTTTTAGGATAATTTATTATTCTAAGTAGTGAAACATCATCTTTATTATTATATATTAACTTTAGATACGCAATTAAATCCTTTATTTCTTTTCTATTATAAAATGCATATGAACCTACTATATTATATGGAATATTATTTGTCAAAAATGATTCCTCTACTGTTCTTGATTGTGCATTTGCTCTATATAATACGCATATATCATTTAGACTTACACCATCTTGAATTAATTTTTTTATCTCATTAGTAACATAATTTGACTCATCTTTTTCATCAAATGCTTTATAATATATAATCTTATTCCCTTCTTCATTTTTTGTCCATAAGTTTTTTTCTTTTCTTATTTTATTATGCTTTATTACATCATTAGCAGCATTTAATATTGTTTTTGTTGATCTATAATTTTCTTCTAGTAATACTACCTTAGCATCTTTATAATCTTTTTCAAAATTTAATATATTTTTATAATTTGCACCCCTCCATGTAAATATGGCCTGATCTGCATCACCAACTACTGTAATATTTCTATATTTAGCACTTATCATTTTTGATAGTATATATTGTGGTTCATTAGTATCTTGATATTCATCTATAAATATATACTTAAACTTATCTTGATACTTCATAAGTACATTAGGATACTCTTTAAAAAGCTTTAAGGGTAATATTAATAAATCATCAAAATCTAATGCATTATTAATTTTTAGATTTTTTTCATATTTTTTATATACCTCTAGTGATATCTCATCAAACGGGGTTACTACATATTTAGAATAATCTTCTGGATTAATTATTTCATTTTTATTATTTGATATGACGTTTTTAATAGCTTTAGGATTATATTTATTTAAATCTATATTTAATTCTTTCATTATCTTTTTTATTATTGACAAAGAATCATCTGAATCTAATATAGTAAAGTTTTTACTATAACCAAGTAATTCACAATTTTCTTTTAATATTTTTAAACCAAATGAATGAAAGGTAGATATTTGTATATAGAAAGCTTTATTTCCTATTAAATTAAATATTCTCTCTTTCATTTCTTTAGCTGCTTTATTTGTAAATGTAATAGCTAAAATATTATTTGGATCAATATTTTTTTCTTCTATTAAATAGGCAACTTTAGTTGTTAATACCTTTGTTTTCCCTGAACCTGCGCCCGCTAATATAAGCATTGGTCCAACTACATTTGTTACGGCATCTTCTTGTCTATCATTTAAACTGTCTATCAGGTTCATTTAAATCACTACTCCTAAGAACATTTTATCATATATTGAACTTTTATGATATAAACTTTTCTATATTTTTTAATATTATTACTCTAAAAATTATATTTTAAAATTATTACTGTTTTGTAACCCTGTTTTAGTGCAATGAATAT
>CAPQQE010000029.1:0-2345 GCA_948687865.1 uncultured Bacilli bacterium | reverse complement strand
GAGAAAGGATGGAATTATGAAAAAGATATTTATAACTGTAATAGTGTGTTTAATTGCTATAGTATCAATAGTATTTGCATTTATTACAGGTAACTCAGATACTAACTCTGATTTAACAAAGGTAAGGGTTGCTGAAGTAGCTCATACTATATTTTATGCACCACAATATGTAGCACTTGAAAAAGGATACTTCAAAGATGAAGGTTTAGATATAGAATTAATTCTAACACCAGGTGCAGATAAAGTTACATCAGCTGTACTATCTAAAGATGTTGATATTGGTTTTTGTGGTAGTGAAGCATCTATATATGTATATAATTCTGATAATGAGGATTATGTAGTAAATTTTGCTGGACTTACAAAAAGGGATGGAGCATTTTTAGTTTCAAGAGAAAAAATAGATAATTTTACATTAGAAGATTTAAAAGGAAAATATGTAATTGGAGGAAGAAAAGGCGGTATGCCTGAAATGACATTTGAATTTACATTAAAAGAAAATAATATAAAACTAGATGATTTAACAATAGATACAAGTGTCGATTTTGCTTCTATGGCAGGAACATTTATAAGTGGCGTTGGTGATTTTGTAACATTATTTGAACCAAGTGCTACTCAAGTAGAAAATGAAGGATATGGGTATGTAGTTGCTTATATAGGTGAATTTGGTGGATCTGTTCCTTATACTGCATATAATGCAAGAAAAAATTATATTAGTGAAAATAAAGATACTATTCAAAAATTTACAAATGCAATAAATAAGGGGCTTGATTTTGTATGGAATAATGATGAAGAAACAGTTGCGAAAGCAATAGTTAATCAATTTCCAGATTTAACAATAAATGAATTATCTACAATGATAAAAAGGTATAAAGATAATGATGCTTGGATGAAAAATACATATTTCACAGAAGAATCGTTTGATCATCTTCAAGATATAATGATTGAAGCAAAAGAACTTAAAGAAAAAGTTCCATATAAAGATTTAGTAGATACTTCGTTTTCAAAAAGTGAATAAATGAAAAAAATATTAGAAATAAGTAATTTATATAAGAATTATCATACTAAAGAAAGAGAAATAGAAGCTTTAAAAAATATAAATTTAAAGGTATTTGAGGGAGATTTTATAGGTATTGTTGGTCCATCTGGATGCGGGAAATCAACATTATTATCAATAATAGGTGGACTTGAAAATATTTCAAATGGGAGTATAGAAAAAATAGACGATTTAAAAATTGGATATATGCTTCAAGATGATTGTTTATTTCCATGGCTAACAATATATGAAAATTGTTTGATAGGATTAAAAATAACTAAAACGTGTACAAAAGAAAATACAGATAACGTAAAAAAATTACTTCAAACATATGGATTAAAAGATTTTTTAGATAACTATCCTAAAGATTTATCAGGGGGGATGAGACAGAGGGTTGCACTTATAAGAACTTTAGCTCTTAAACCAGATCTACTATTATTAGATGAACCATTTTCAGCCCTTGATTATCAGACCAGATTATCAGTTTCTAATGATGTATTAAATATTATAAAAAGGGAGAAAAAAACTCTAATTATAGTAACTCATGATATATCAGAGGCTATAAGTATGTGTAATAAAATAATTGTTATGAGTAAAAGACCATCTACAATAAAAAAAATATATAATATTGATTACGAATTTGATAGAAGTAATCCTATCAAAAGTAGAAGTAGCAAGGAATTTATGGAATATTATGAAAGTGTTTGGGAAGACTTAAATAATGAAAAGTGAAGAATATAAAAAATATTTAAAGAGAATAAAAAGGGATAATATTCTAGTTTTTATTACACAGATTATGATTATATTAATATTTATAATTATATGGCAATTTTTAGCAGATAATAAATTAATAGATACATTCTTAGTATCTAGTCCAAAAAGAGTATTAAATTCAATTATAGAATTAATAAAAATGCATAATTTTTGGAATCATATTTTTACAACCGTTTATGAAATAATTATTAGTTTTATACTAGGAAATTTAATTGGACTATTAATCGCAAGTTTATTATGGTTTAATAAATTTTTGTCAAGGGTATTTGAACCATTTTTAACTATATTAAATAGTTTACCTAAAGTAGCACTTGGTCCACTTATTATAATATGGGCAGGAGCTAATACTAAATCTATAATAATCATGTCGCTTTTGATATCTGCAATTATAAGTATAATAAATATACATAATGCATTTAAGAGTACTGATATAAATAAAATTAAAATAATAAAAATAGTAACAGCTGCAAACATTAATATTTTTTGTAAATTATCAATATATGTATTAGGTTCTACATAATCCTCTAAATATAAAATT
>CAPQQE010000028.1:11481-14762 GCA_948687865.1 uncultured Bacilli bacterium | reverse complement strand
ATTATATGCATTGAGTTCTGCAAATATTGCCTCTGCTGGTAAAAACATAATCGCTTGATCACTAGTTACTCCATCTATTATATATTTATTTGCAATTGCATCTATATGCTTTTTAACATCACTTTTAAATAGTTTAGAAGCATTTTTTCTATCAGATTCACTATATTTTTTATCAACCATTATTCTATAATTTTCAAGTGGAAATTTTGAATCAATAGAAACCAAACCTAAAGGTTCTGGTGCAAATAATACTGCATCCACTATAGTTCCGTTTGGAAGAGAATACTGGGTTTTATATATATTATCATTTTTATCACCAAATACACTTGATAATATATTCATTAAATTAACTTCACCATATATTCCTCTACTTTTTTTGTCAGTAAGTATTCCTTGAAGTGATACTATATCATTTGATAATAAATCTATTTTCTTTTGTGCTTCATCTATTTTACTTAGACGTTCTAAGACCGATGTAAAAGTCTTATTTGTTTTTTCAAAATTTTGGTCTAATCTTTCATTTACCCTATCATTTATTAAATTTAATTTTAACTCTATCTTTTCATTTAGTAAATTAATATCATTATTAATACTTTTATTTATATCATTTTTAAAATTTCCTAATTCTTTTATGGTATTAGTTTCTAGCTTCCCTAATCTTTCTGTTATATTTCCTTCATTAATATTTTTAAATAAACTTATTGTTACAAGTATAACAAGCAATATTAATATTCCAATAATTATATACTCCATTATTTCCTCCTACTTAATAAACTTAGCTGCTACTTTAGATGCTAAATAAGCTAATATTAGCATTACAACTATTTCTGCAATTATATATGGATCCCTTATACTTTCAAGAAAACTCTTTCCAATAAATCCCCAAAAATATACTAATGGTATTTTACCAATAATTAATGCGCTAAAATACTTTTTCTTATCTATATCAGCTAATCCTGCAGCTATATTAATAGCAAATGCTGGTGTAAATGGCAATGCTAATAATATGACAAGATTACTATATGATAATTTATTTATTCCCTTTTTAAATTTTTTAACATATTTATCATTTCCATACTTTTTATCAAATTTATTTCTTAATTTCTTACAAAGAAAAAACGACAACATACAACCCGTTACAGTTGATATCCATGACAATAAAAAGCCAAATAATGGACCAAATGTAATTACATTTAATGCTATAAATACCGCTAATGGTAGTATTGGTATCATTGACTCTAAAATTATTAATAAAAATCCTGCTATAAATCCAAAATCTCCCATAAGAAATATTATTTTATCAATTAGATGTTCTATGATTATATCCATTTTATCCTCCAATAATATTATAAACCATTTTGAATAAAAAAAATAGATTTTATAAAAAATCTTTTTTTAAATAAAACCTTCATATCCATCTATTACATTTACAACATCGTATCCCATAATCTCTAAAAATTTACAACATCTTTTGCTTTTAAATCCCTCTGTACAGTATATATAATATGTCTTATCTTTTTCTAAGTACATATGTGGCATATCCGTTAAATTATTCATATCAATATTTACTGCATTATATATATGTCCTTTAATATATGCACTTTTTAATCGTAAATCTATTATGTTATACTCAGGTTTTAATTCCTTTGCCTTTATATTTTTCATATACTCCACCAATCTAGTATATAGTATGTAAAAATATAAATAAAGATACTAAATTATTTTATTAAACTTTTTATTTCATCAATAGTTAATCCAGTTACTTTTGAAATATCCTCTATTTTCATATTCATTTGTAACATATTTTTAGCAATTTTTATCTTTTCATCCATAGAACCCTGTTCTATTCCCTGTTCTATTCCCTGTTCTATCCCCTGTTCTATCCCCTGTTCTATCCCCTGTTCTATCCCCTTCTCAATTCCTTGTTCTATACCTTTTTTCAGCCCCTCTTTCCTTGCTTCTTCTTTAGCTTCTATTAACTCTGTATTTCTTATCATCTCTTCTATTGGTGTGTGTAACTCTGCTTCTATATATATATCTGCATATTGTTCTTCTACACTCATCTCTTTTATTTCTTTTACTAATTTCTCTTTCTCTTCTTTACTCATTAAATCACCTAGATAATATCTTAATTCTTCTTCTGTTCTTGCATTTATTGCTAAACACCATTTTCTTATCTTTTCTTCCCTTTCATTATTACAATAACATATTTCTTTTGCTTTTTCCATATCTATTTGATCTATTTGTAACTTTTCTGTTAACTTTATTCCTTCTTCATTTCTTAGGTAGTATGTTTCTATTAGTTTTTCTTTATTACTTTTATAGTTATTTAGGTTTATTTGTATTGTTTTATTCATACTACTGTATTCTTTATCTCCTTCTTTTATATTTCTTGAGTGTACTTTACTTACATATACTACATTTCTTTCTTCTTTTTTTCTATTGTTTAGTTCTATATTATATATTTCTTTTCCTAGTATTAGTAGTACATCTACTTCATTTCTTGCTTGACCTTTATTTTCTTTTTTTAGTTTTCTTGATAGTATTTTTATATTTCCTTTTATTTCTTTTATATTTCTATTTAAATATGCACTTAGGAAGTTTTCTAGTACATATTTATTTTCTTCTTTATTGAATATTTCTGTAAAGATATAGTCTTCTTTTATTGGGATTATTTCTCCCTCTTTTAGTTTTGTTTTTTTCATTTGATAATTCTCCTCTCAACACAGAGATTATCATATATATTTTTACTTATCAAATAGCAAAAATCTCGTTTTTGCAATATATTCCTTACTAAATTTTATTTTTTCTCTAACAAAAATTACTTTTTTCTTATCATTTTTTATCTATAATTTAACTTTTCTCAATTTTGAAAAAATTTAGCTTTTTATAAATTTACTTGAGAATTCTAATTTAATTTACTCATTATAAAAACCTCGTTTCTATGTTCAAGAAACGGGGCTCATATCATTAATAAATCTTTTTACTATTCTTCGAAGAAGAAGTCATCAAAGAAATCATCATAATCAGAATCATCATCTTTCTTAGAATCTTTTAATTCTTCTATTTTTTCTTCTGGTTTTTCTGTTTTTACTTCTGACTCATCTTTTAATTTAAAATTTTCAAAATCAACCATATTACTATGTATTATTTCGTTTATTTGTGGTTCTTTAGATACCTCTATAGTATTATATAGTTTTTCTTTATCCTCTTTTTCTTCAATGATATCATCTTTTTTGGAAATATCTGATGCTGGAATATCAATTTTTTCATCCAACACA
>CAPQQE010000028.1:7521-11471 GCA_948687865.1 uncultured Bacilli bacterium | reverse complement strand
CTATTATTTATAGATTTCTTTTCTTCTTCCATTTTTTTCTTTTCTTCTGCCTCTTCTTTTTCAAGTTCGGCAATTTTAGCATCTATTTCCTTTATCATTTTATCTATATCCATTTCACCATTAATAGGAGGAAATCCGGGCATAAAGGGATTAGTCCCACCACTAGGTGAATTATTACCTCCTGGCGCGGTAAATGGGTTTTCTAATCCTGCATTTTGCAACTTTTCTTGTTTTTGTTTTCTAACAAATTCTTTTATATCAAATGTATTTATCTCAGTCATTTCTCTTTCTGGATATATTACATTTTTGCCATAATGATCTATACCTTTTCCAAATCCAAAATCAGTTTCATAATCCTTTTTTAATTTACCTTTAAATGGTGGACATCTATGTTTTATTAGAATAAATTCATTATCTTTCATTCTTTGAAGCTCAGATATTGTAACAAGAGGTCTTGTTTCTTCTTTTTTATCTTTACCTACTCTAACTAGTTTATCACCACAAAGTTTACTTATTTCTTCAAGTGCCGATAATTCTCCTGTTAATAAATATATCAAATTTCCACAGTTACCACGAATAGTCTCAGCATCATGATCACCATAATTTTCTTTTAATTGAGCAAAATTTTGTATTATAAATGTAAATCTTATTTGTCTTGAACGTGCCGCTGTAACCATTGTTGTAATATCCTTAAATTTTGGCATATTAGCAAATTCATCAAGTAAAAAATTTGTTCTAACTGGTAACTTACCCCCATGCTTATGTGCTACACTTATTAATGACTCATAACATTGTTTTACAAATATAGTAGCAAGTGAATGGTATGTAGTTTTTTCATCCTGAATAATCATAAATACTGCTGTTGGTTTTTCACCTATGCTATCCATTTCAAAATCGTTTTTTGAAAGCATTTCTGATAGGTTTTTAGTTACTGCAAGTGTCTTTACCTTTTGTTTTAATACAGATACAATCCCTCCTTTTGTATCATTAGGTGCATTAACTGTACCAAGAGCATTTACACATGCTGGAGAAGCTGGATCTTTAGCATTAAAATATTCTTTTAAATAATTTGAAGCCCCATATCTATCCTCACCCGTTGTCATCATCAAATTTACACTATTTATATTAATTTGATCCTCATTTGCATCTTCGAACATTGCAAGTGATAATCCTGTCAAATAACTTGCTGCTGAATCTTGCCAAAATGGATCATTTGCTTTTCCATCTACAACTATATTTGTTGATAAGTCATTTAATAACTCATTTGCTTTATCAAACAATCCTTCTTTTTGATATTTATATGGCAAATGATATGGATTCCAACAATTACCTTTTTGTGGGTCACGAAAGTTAAGTACTATAATTTCATAACCAAGTTCTCTAAGAAGCCCTGAATTATCCTCATATATTTCACCTTTAGGATCTGATATGATTATTGACTCTCTTGCTTTCATAAGCATCTTCATGGTTGGATTTATTATACCTGCTGTTTTACCTGAACCAGTCGCACCAATTACTAATGTATGGCTTTCGCCATTATCAACATAAGCTGCTTCCTTATCATAAACAAGTGGTGTACCACCATATTTACTTGTTTTATCAATATAAGGAACTCTCTCTACTTTAGCTGCTTTTTTTATTTCATTTTCTTTGGCCCATCTAGCATACCCATCTTCTTTTTTTTCACTAGTATATCCAAATCCCTTTTCTCTTGAGAAAAAATAAGATGATGTACTTGCAAATAAAAATCCAATTGAAGCAATCCAAAGCATAAGTGTTATTCCAATATATCTTGGAGTAAACGCCAAAAATGGATTTAATCCCCAAGTAGTCCCCTCATTTATTATAAATGAAAAATTAAGCACGCATACACATACTAAGTAAAGTAGAAAACCCGATATAACTGCAAATGCAATTATATCCTTTTTCTCTGCTCTAAATTTTAATTTCATAAAATCACCCTTTTGTTAAGCTACGTTTATTATATCAAAAAAAAAAGTATTTTTAAATACTTTTAATATTTTTTATTGTGCATGTCTATTATATACATCCCTAGCATTTTTCTTTCTTTGTTCGGCAGCAGTACCAACTTCGTAAATTCTAACAAAATCTGATGCTGCTTGTTCTGGACTAGTTGAACTTGTAAGAATATCATTTAATCCTGTATATCCACTAGCCTCATTATAATAAAAATCTAATTGCATTTTCAAATCATCTACATTTGATATATTCTGAGACTTCCAAAAATCATAAAATTTAGTTTTTCTTCCTGGATCAGTCCACTGGGCTAATCCATAACCATATCTACCACCAGAGTATAAACTAAAACGATCTGATGAAATAAATTCATTTCTTGTTATTGTTCCACTATTAACTTGATTTGTAAATACTTCATCTGTTAGTCCTGATTTTGAATTTGCTCCATTTTCAAGATTGTTAGGTAATAATCCTGATTCTTGTATCCAATTTCCTATAACACCAGCTGCTCCTGCTTTACTATATCCTAATCCCAATAAATAGTTCCATATTTTATCTTCATTTGTTTCTCCGACTAAATTTCCACCATTTGTACATGGAATAAATAAATTCGTTGGATCTATTGGGGTTCCTGATTTATTTGTATTAGCATCCATAAATACAAAATGCAACCCTTCTTCATTATTGTCCTTTGCTATAATACCTACTTTATCTCCTGCTTTAATACTATAATCAACAGAAAGATTATCAATTGGAATAACATTAGTATAAACTGTAAAAAAGTTAAATTCTTCATCACCCAAAATAATATTATGGCTAATTTTTATCGACTTATTACAAATAATTCCCTCTTCTTCCTTACATCCAGATACATTAGATATAGATACTACCTTACCATTTGCAACTGAATATACATCAGAGCCTAAACTAACACCTGCGGTAGTTTCATTTAAATCAACACCATTATGATATTTTCCATCGATGACTCCATAAGAGTACTTACCTTCAAATGATATACTTACTCCGTCATTAACATTAACTGGATACTTTAATTCAGATACAAGATTTTGGTTAATCGCACCTACACAATTATCCATATAGTTTTCTGAATTAGCATTCTGATATTGTAAAAATATATCTTCAAATAATTGTTTATTTTCAACAATATCATTATATATTTCCTCTTTCCTCTTAGTTCTAGAATCTCCCACTAATGGATCTAATAAAGATTTAAATTCTGGCATGTTTTCTAAATAATAATCCATTAAATAATTTTTATAATTATCTTCATCATATTTATATGTCTTGTATTTAACTTCAAATCCACTTCCAATATGAAATTCAATACTAGTTATATCTGCAATTCCATAAAATATATCCCCAATCAGTTGTTTTATTGTATAAATAAAATCTTCACCAACATCAACATAATTTTCATAGAAACTACCTGAATATTGTGAACCTAAAATAGCAGCAGTAAGTTCTTGAAATGGCAGTTTTATTGCACCCCAAACTAGCGATACTGCATCCGCTAAAAGGTTTGATAAATCTTCACCTATTAATCCTTTATAATCTTGTATAAATTCTTTTAATTTAACAGTTTTTTCTTCTCCTTTACGAGTTGGAAGTCCAAAAGCATTAGTATTAAACTGATTTCTAGCAAGTTTTCTCAATCTATATATTTTACCAGCATTATAAACAAGCCCATTTTCATCAACTGTTTGATGAGCTTCGTCAAATTTATCTCGTAAATATTTTCTAATAAAGGAATTATTTCCACTATTATTTCCGAGTCCATTCATAGATGGATCTTCCACAATATCCTCTATAGCACTATATTCTGTATCATATCCAATACCTTCTGTATAAAACAAAGTAGATAGTAATAAAGGAATATCTAATGATTCATTCCCACATCCATATCTATTACATAAATCATCGATTTCATCATAAAATGCCTCTTTTGAATCTTG
>CAPQQE010000028.1:5350-7509 GCA_948687865.1 uncultured Bacilli bacterium | reverse complement strand
TAAAAGTTTGAAATTTTTTCACTAAAATCAGCTACGCCAGTTATTGCTTCATCTATATTTCCCCATGCTTCTAATAAAGGAGAAATTATAAGTTCAAATATAAACAATATTGCTACAAATATCAAAGTTGCTACCGCTATATATGGTGATAATTTTATTAATATTTTTTTAGATACTTGTTTTGCCTTTTCTTGAACTTTCATTTTAGCTGCTTCAAGAGGATGATGCGCTGAAAAAGATTTGGATTTATGGTAATCTTTTTTTAATTTATTTAAGTTGTTTTCTGTAGTATTTACTTTATTTTTTGCTTTTTTCTCTTCATTAACTGCTTTTTTGTTTTCTTTTTTTGCTTCCTTTAATTCTTTTTTATCATTTTTGCTTCTTTGACCGCGAGGAATATTATTCTGTCTTTGTTTTACCTCTTCTAATCTTTTTGTTGTAGAATCTTTATTCTCCCTTTTTTTAGACAAATCATTTACTGCCTTTTTATGATTAATTTTTTCATTTGATATTTTATTTTTATAATAATCATTACCATTTTGAAGTTTTCTTTTATATGCTTCTCTCCCATCACTTGCTGCTACATAATTACTATTATCATTAACATTATCTTGAATATTTTTCTTTTTGTTATCACTAGCAAAAGAGCTACTGTTATTTACACTAGCATCAAACTTAGTATTATCTGATAAAGGGATTTCTTCAAAATCAGAATTTACATCATCCGATAATACTTCATCAAAATCATCTATATTATTCTCTTCTATGAAATCCTCTTCTCCTTTGCCCATTTTACCACCTATCTTTTATTATAATCCACCTTTACTACCAAATGAATCGAGTTCTGCATCAGTAGCTACAACACTTATCTGCATACGTTTATTTCCACAAACAAATAATGCATCTCCTTGATTATATCTTTTAATACTTTCCTTTTCATTATCATTAAGATCTATTAACATAGATAAATCTTCTACTGCTTGTTTTTTAAGTCCCATTACTAGGTAATATGAAGCATTATCAAATATTGCTTTACCTTGCATTAAAACATTTGGAGCAGCAAAATCACTTGGTTGTTGTGTAATCACTATAGTTCCACTATTATACTTACGTGCACGTCTTTGTACATTAGCAAGAAAATCAGCACCTAAGGTATTATCATTCCCAAGTAATGTATGTGCTTCATCAACTTGTAAAACTGTATTTTGTGATGAATCTAAACATAATCCCCAAGCATATTTTAATATATTAAAGAATAAAGCATTCTTTATATTTTTTTCTGCGTTCATTAATTCTCTTATATTAAATACTATAAAATCTGATTTAGGGGATATTGTTGTATGCCCATCAAAATAATGTTCTAATCCTCCAGATATTAATGGTCTAACTTTAAGTTCAAGTCTCTCCATTATATCTCTTTCTCTTGTTGCTTCACCATAAGATAAGATTCTGCCTCTTATTGTTTTATAAACATCACTAAATGTTGGAAAATCAGAAGAATTTAATGTATTAAAATCTGTTTTAACATTTATATTAAATCTTTGATATGTTTCTACTACTACCTCATTAAATAATGTTAAAACATCTTCTTCTATTGATGGATCGTAGTACTTCATAAATGCTTTTAGTGTTTGGAGTGTTTTTGTTAATACTGCATATCCTGCTCCTCTTGAGGATTCCTCATCATCACTATCAGGTACTATTTCAAGTGGATTTATCATTCCATATTCTCCACCACGACCTAAATCTATAAAATCCCCATTATATAATCTTACCATTGGTTCTAATTCACCCTCTGGATCTATAGCAACTACCTTATATCCATTTCTAATATGAGATCTCAAAAGCAGTTTTGCTGCGGTTGATTTACCACTACCTGATGTACCAAGTATAATCATATTAGCATTATTTCTATTATGTTCTTTCTTTATCTGATATAAAAATTGATTAAACAATATTATACCACCAGAAAAATCAACCCCTAACAAACATGATAATCCCTGATCTTTTATACTATCAAAAATAAATGGATACATAGCAGCAAGGGTTGGTGATGGAATTGGTGTACCTATTCTATCTTCAATATCTTGTTTATCAAATATTGGTAAACATGATTTCAAAACTTTTTCCTGTTCAAATCTTAGAGGTATTGCTCTCAT
>CAPQQE010000028.1:2138-5292 GCA_948687865.1 uncultured Bacilli bacterium | reverse complement strand
GAAGTTGGAAATCAAATACTTTAGATTGATTAGTAGTTATAACTTTAATAAAACTTTCTAAAGAATCATAATCTTGTCTTATTCTCTCTTGATATGTAGGATCACTCTCTTTTTGATATCTATCATTTAATTCAGCTAACTGTTTATTAAGCATCTTTGATACAACTTCAAAAGCAACTGGTATATGTTTAATTACTATTTTTACACCTGATATTCCAGAAGTTAAACTAGATAAGTATCCTTTTGTTATATACTTAGGATAGGATACAACTGTTAATATAGTCGCATATTTATCACTAATTATAAAATCATTAGAATTAAAGGTCATTCCTTTAGGTGCTACTTCTTTTTTAATCCTCATTTATAATCACACTCCCACTATTATATTTAACCCCTCCATTTAAGAAATTATCAAGTATCATTCTTAAATCTTCATTTGAAGTTTGTGATGCAATTAGATTACAAGATGCTAAATTATTTATAAGTTCTCTTACCTTTTTCTGAACTGCATCTTTATCACTTTCTTTAAATAAAATGAAATATTCAGTATCAACTACACCATTATTTGTAAATAATTCTGCCTTTTCTATATCAGCCATTATTAATTTTCTATATATAGGACTTGTTGTATTATTAAGTTGTAATTGAAGTTGTGATATGTATAAATTTATATCTACAGGTCTATCAGCTACTATAAGCCAGAATTCATAATCTATTAGATTATAAAATGTTCTTAACGATTCAATAATAGTATTTTGATAATTTTCCTCTAATATAAATATATTTCTAGGTTGTATTTTAACTCCTGTTACCATTTGTTTGTTATCTAGATAAATAATATTATTATTTATATCCTTCACAGTTATCCAATTCTCAGTTAGAGCGTTATTCATTTTTATAACACCATCCTTCCCATTTATAATTTCTTCTTCCATAAAAGAAATCTATCATTTCTCTTATAACAGTAAGTACATTATGATAATTTGGTATTGGTATTACCAAAAATGAACAAACAAACAATGGTGATAAACATATTATCGCTGTAGATAAACTCTCAGGGCTTATTATTATCAATAATAATAAAGTTATAACAACACCTACAGAAAATAATATAATATCAAATTTGTTAAATATTCCAAATATTAACATACCTTTTTTTGAATTTGCTGGAATTAAATAATCCATACATTTCACACTCCTTTTTATTCATTATCATTAGAATTATTAGAATTTTCCATATTTGATAAATGTTCATTAATATTTTCTAGATTATCTTTGATAGCCTCTCTTTTATTTGAATCTCTAGTCATAGTATTATTCATTTGTTGTTGCTGAGCTAATTGATCATTTAATATCTTATTAGTTTCATTTGAATTTCTATCAATAGTTTTACCTAAATTATCGAATAATCCATCTAATCCTTCAACGTTTACATTTTGAGTTCCACCATTTGTACCTTCACTAGAAGAACTATAATAATTATTAATAACAGTTTGTCCCTGTGTTGCTTGTTGTGCGCTTTGTTGTGATGGTTGCGTACTCTGTTGTTGAGTTGACTGTGCACCTTGTTGCGATGTTTGTGTATTTTGTTGAGAAGATGATTGAGTATTTTCACTCCAATCTTTTGTAACTAAACGAGCGTATTCTTTAGACATATCTTCACTTGTTTGTTTATAAATATCCATAGTTTCTTTTTGTGAATCATTTGCCTTTTCATATTTATCTTTATATGAACTCTCCACGCCACTAAAGTACTTACTTGATGCACCTTCTATTCCTTTCATTCCTTTTAATACTTTACCTACATCATCAACTGTAATGTTATCTGCCTTTAGTTCTAATCCATTTGCAGCAAGTACGCCATCTAAACCAATATTTTGTTTTAAACCTTGTTTTATTGCTGTTTGATATTCTCTTATATTTTTAGAGAATTCATCTTTTAAAGTAGAATTTATACCGTCTGTCGAACTTAATATATTATGAGCTTCTCCCAATTTTCCATCACTATATAACTTTTCAGCTTGACGTATTCTTGCTAGAGCATCTGGTCTATCTGCACTATCTGTACGCATTTTTTCAAATAACTGAGTAAATCCTTTTTCCTTTTTATCACTTAATTGAGATACTACGCCATTTAATGTTTGGGCCTTTATTAAATCAGTTAGAGCATCTCTTTGTATTTTTGGTAATACTTTAATACTACTAGACTTTAGTAATGATTTTAATGCATCATTAGCAGCATCAAGAGAATTTCCTAATTTACCATATTCATTAAGTCCTGCATCTTTCATAGCTTGTTCTCTTTTCTTCTTCTTGGCATTTTGGTATACTGGTGTATCCTTATATCCTTTCATTGCACTTGAAACAGCAGTTAGAGGATTACCATTTGCAAATCCCTTAACTATAGGAGCTGCATTATTATATGCAGAGCCTATTCCTCTAGCGGCTGCATTAACTCCCTTTTTAGCAGTTCTAAGTACATTTGCTAATCCACCATGTGTAAGTTTATTACCTGCAAGTCCAGCAGCTGTGGCAACCCCAGCAGGTAAAGCAAGACCTGCAGCAGTCAATCCTAACATACCAGCATTTCTAATTGCATTCCATGCACCTTGAGCAAGTTTTCCACCAATAGCCATTTGACCTAATCTTCCTTGTACACCACCCTTAGATTGGATATTAGTATCGAATATTCTATTTACTAAATCTAATATTTGTTTTACGAATATAAGCATTCCTATCATTAATAACACCATTAGGAAAAACTTATCAATTACTCCTACGTTACCTGCTACATTACCCATTTCCTCTGCTGTATTTGCAGTATCGAATAATCTAGATACAAAACCATTTAGATTTCCCGAAATAAATATACAAAAGGCCATAGCTACTACTCTAATAAATACATCTAAAAAGGTCGTCAGTAATTCTTTTCCCCATTTTTTTAATATATTATCACCTGCAGCCATATATGATACTACTATTATTGGTGCTGTTAATTCTAGGAAAGCTAATTTAAATATCCTAACTGCCATATCCATAGCAAATATGATAAGAAAGTAACAAAATGCAAAACCTGCGATTAATGCAACTAATCCATCAAATTTAAAAGCAAAATCCTCTTTACCATTTCCTATTTCTCTTTTCGATCCATCAC
>CAPQQE010000028.1:1583-2100 GCA_948687865.1 uncultured Bacilli bacterium | reverse complement strand
ATCTTTTGTAACCATACTTTCATAGTAGTCTGCAACATCTTCATTTACTTCTACAGTATCATCAACAGGATGTAATACGGCATTTATTAATGTTCCTGCTAATACTTGACCACCGTTATTAGAACCAGTATAATTTATTCCAACAACGACCTTTTCTATTAAACCTTTTGTCATTACCTCATTTTGAATGTTATATGCCTCATCAAAAGCAAAAGGGATTAATACTATTAATGCTAATCCTATAATAGCTCTCTTAAATAGTGCTGCAATACCCTTTTTCTTATCAGTTAATAAATCAGGATTAGCAATTGCTGCTAATATATTTGCAGAAAATGCAAAAAGCATAATAACACTTATTAATATATATATATTAGAACTAATCCTGCTTATAGTATCGTCTTCAAAAAATCTATGATTAGCTAATAAATAAAATATATTATATATTTGTGGTATTAGTTTATATATTGGTGCACATAAATATATTGCTAATTTTCTTAATAAAAATGACATATTCTAC
>CAPQQE010000028.1:0-1573 GCA_948687865.1 uncultured Bacilli bacterium | reverse complement strand
ACCTCCATTTATTATACATCTCATTAAATTTGTAGTGTCTCCTTCAAAGAAACTTAATATTACACTTATTAATAATGGTACTAAGAATAATAAAATCAATAAAATTATTCTCTTTGGAAACTTTTTCTTCGATTCTTGCATTTTTTTCTCATCTGATGCTATAACTGCACTAAAATAATCAAATGTTCCAAATATTACAACAAGTATAGGAGCTAATATAATGATTATTTGATATATAGTATGAAGTATAACTACATCCCCACAACTCGTTTCATATGTATCAAAATTTATATTTAAATTAGGTACATTAACACTAATTTTTCTCATGTTAGCCTCTATAGAGGTTAAAGCATTATCTCTATCTTTTTCTAATTCTTCTCTCTTTGTTTGATTTAAATTTTGGAAATTATTATATTCATCTTCACCCATATGTTCTTTTAAACATTGATCTTTTATAGATGCTGACCCTATATGTTTACATGAATTATAAGAATCAACGCATTTTTTATAAGGATTTCTTTTTTGACATTCAGTATGTTCTTGTCCCCTACCTTTAAAATCAATACAATGTACCTCACAAGTATTACTTGAAATATCTTCAATTTTATTATCTGATTCTTTTACAACTAAAACATTATCAAATACAGCAGTTGCATTATAAAACTCTTCTTCTGAAGAATAATCATATAAATGTGCATACTTATAAGCTTTTAAATATGTTTCATAAGAGTCTTCTAATATAAAGTCACCTACTAATTTAAACCAATTATAAAATGAATGAGATTTTAATCTTAGTCCAGCACCTCTACATTCACCACTAAAATAATCCCCACATTTTTCTAGTTCACTCATATCATTATTCATAACATTAAACCATCTATTTTTAGTAATTAAATAGAATTCTTCTCTTGATGTAAAAGTAGGTGAATAATTTGATAACCCAAATTTAGAAAAATCAAAGTCTATTTTCTCACCATTTGACTTTTTTAAATTTGATAATTCCTCATGATGTAAGTTATTATTATAATACGAAGAATTAATTTTTGATATTGCAAATACCATTGGACGAGTTTTAACATAACTAAATAAATTTTCAACATTTGTAGAAGATGAACCATTACTAGATGGATCATATCCTATATCGTCATATTGATGAAGTAAATAATTTTTATACTCTTCTTTTGTTGATTTTTCTATTCTATAATTAGCACCACTATTATATACTTTTACATAATCTGGACATCCATTTTTTATTACATCACTTTCAAAATCCATTTCACCAAATTTTTTAATTGTTTCAAATTTACCCGATTTATTCTGATACTGTGCATGTAAATTAAGAGCCCAGTCTCTATTAAAAATAACTGCATAAATGGAATTCAAATTAGTTCCACTTTTATCTTCAAAACTATTAACTGACTGACTATTAGAATCAACAAACGATTGATATGTATCCCATTCACAATAATCAGCTGCTTGAACCTTTATTTTATTTATAGAAAATGACATTAATATTGTTATTAATATAAATGTAATTTTAATTATCTTATCTTTCATATAATTGGACCTACTT
>CAPQQE010000027.1:12945-15025 GCA_948687865.1 uncultured Bacilli bacterium | reverse complement strand
TAATATTTCTATAAGATTGATTATACAAGGAAAATATGTTAAAAGATAGTCATGTTCATACTAATATAAGTCATGATGGAAAGTCTTCTATGGTAGATTATATTGAAGTAGCAGATATTAAAGGTGTAGATGAAATAACATTTACTGAACATTTTGATGTATATGATGGTATAAAAACGAATCTTAAAACTTTAAATGTTCAAGATTATTATGATATGTATAGAAGGGTTAAAGATAATACTCGTTTTAAAATAAACTTTGGTATTGAAATGGGGCTTCAACCAGATATAATAGATATTATAACGGACGTGGCGCAAAAATATCCTTTTGACTTTATAATAGGATCGTCACACATTACATGTAAAAAAGATATGGCTATGGATAAGAGTTTCTTTGATGGACTAACTAGAAGAGAAGCATATCTTAGATACTTTAAGGAAGTGTTAGAAAATATAAAATTATATGATGATTTTGATGTGTATGGACATCTTGATTATGTAGTAAGATATGGTGGATATGCAGAAAAGAAAATAGATTATAATGAATTTAAAGACATATTAGATGAAATACTAGTAACACTAATAAAAAAGGAAAAAGGTATAGAAATTAATACATCGGGCATTAGATATAAACTTGATTCTACTCATCCTAATATTGATATATTAAGAAGATATAAAGAATTAGGTGGTAAAATAGTTACAATAGGTTCAGATGCTCATATTTGCGAAGATTTGGGAAGAGATTTTAATGTAGCATATGATATGTTAAGCGAAGTAGGTTTTGGTGAATTTGCTGTATACCATAATAGAAAACCTGAGTTTATTAAAATATTGAAATAGGAGGAATAATATGAAACTATATGAAGATTTAAAATATAGAGGACTTATTAAAGATGTTACAAGTCCTGATTTAAAAGAAAAACTAAATAATGAAAAAATGACATTTTATATTGGTGCAGACCCTACTGCAGAGAGTTTGCATATTGGGCAGTTACCAACATTTTTAGTAGTAGAAAGATTAAGAAGAGCAGGGCATAAACCAATAATACTTGTTGGGGGAGCAACAGGTTTAGTTGGGGATCCAAGAGGCACAGGAGAAAGAGAAAAAGCAGATGCTAAAGTTATAGAAAGCAATTTTATTAAGATAAAAAGTCAAATGAAAAAGTTATTTGGTGAAGATACTTTAGTTGTTAATAATTATGATTGGTTTAAAGATTATAATTATATTGATTTTCTAAGAGACATTGGAAAATATGTAAATGTTGCTTATATGATAAATAAGGATTTAGTAAAAAGACAAATGGAAGTAGGCATATCATATGCAGAATTCTCTTACATGCTTATTCAAGGATATGATTTTAAATATATACATGATAATTATGGCGCTGATTTGCAGTTTGGTGGATCTGATCAATGGGGTAATTTAACAACAGGTATAGAACTTATTAGAAAATTAAATAATGAAGAGGTATATGCTTTTTCAGTACCATTAATAGTAGATTCTACAGGTAAAAAATTAGGTAAAAGTTATGGAAACGCTTTATGGCTTGATGAAAATAAGACTTCTAGTTATGAAATGTATCAATATATTTTAAATTTTGAAGATGTAATGATGGAAGAATACTTAAAAAAATATACTTTCTTAGAAAAAGAAGAAATAGAAGAAATAATGGAAAGACATAATAAAGAACCGCATTTAAGAATAGCACAAAAGAAATTAGCAGAAGAAATAATAAAGTTTATCCATGGTGAAGAATCATATAATAAGGCAATAAAGATTACAGAAGCACTATTTAATGGGAATATAATGGATTTAACAGAAGATGAGTTAGTATCTGCGATGAGTGGCGTTGAAACAAGTGAAATTACTTGCGATATGAATATTGTAGATATGCTTGTTAATACTAATATATTATCAAGCAAAAGAGAAGCAAGAGAATTTATAACAAATGGTTCTATTAGTATTAATGGAGAAAAAATAAATGATTTAAATATGCTTGTAAATAAACAAAATTCATTATATAATAGATATATAGTAGTTAGACGTGGAAAAAAGAAATACTACTTAGTTATATTTAAAT
>CAPQQE010000027.1:2246-12935 GCA_948687865.1 uncultured Bacilli bacterium | reverse complement strand
AATCATTCTTCGACCACGCCGGAGTGGTGTTCAGCAACCACGTCATAACAACAAGAGTGAATATGCACTTGAGAATTTTCATGGAGTTTATTTTATTGGTTCATTTCGGTATGCAAAGTTATTCAGAGCTGATATATTTTTAAAAATAATTAATTCAATACTTATTATTTGGATAATGATATCTATTGTTATAACACTAGGTGTTGGTGTAAAAATTATTAATAAAGAAGAAATTGGTACGTATGAAGAATATGCAAAAAATGTATGTGTTCTTGATAAGTTACCATATGAATGTACGGGTGATGAATGTAAAAAAGAAACTGATGCTGAGAGAAAAGAAAATTGTAAATATCACTATATGATAGATAAAAAACAAATAGATCGTATGAATAGAAGTAATATTGACAATATATTAATATCACTATCTAATGTAGTTATAGTATCATTGTTTTTACATTTATTAAATAAGAAGACTAAATAGTGTCAAAATATAAAATAAAAGTTTAAGAGAGGGAATGAAGTATGGAAGAAATTAATATAAAGGATTTTATAGAACTTATAAAAAAATATATAGTTTTAATAGTAGTAGCAGTGATAGTACTTGTAATGGGAGTATTTATATATGATAAAAGTATAAAAACACCATTATATAGGGCTTCAACAACAATTGTACTTGCAAAGGCTGGTGATCAAACATCAACTATAACTCAAAATGATATTAACTTAAATAAAAACTTGGTATCAACATATACAGAGATAGTAAAAAGTAATTTAGTACTAGAACAAGTTATAGAAAATGAAAAACTATCTTATGATGTTGAAGGATTATCAGAATATATTTCTGTAGAATCTGTTAAAGATACCGAGGTGTTAAGGATATCTGTTGCTGATCCTGAACCCGAAGTAGCTGCTAAAATAACAAATTCTATTGCAGAGGTATTTAGCAGTGAAGTTGCAAAAATATACAAATTGAACAATGTAAGTACAATAGATGTTGCAAAAGTACCAACTGAGGTTTCTAATAATACATTATTAAGAGATATTATACTTGCTATAGTAGTTGGGGTAGTAGGATCTGCAGCTATAATTTTTGTAATATATTACTTTGATGATTCTATAAAATTAAATGATAATTTAGAGGAACAATTAGGAATTCCAGTAGTCGCAAAAGTTTTCAAAAGTGATGTTAAGTCAAAAGATAAAAATATAAAAATAGAGCTAATATTAAATAAATATCCTAAGGCACTAGTAAGTGAAAGTATAAAGACACTTAGAACGAATTTACAATTTTCATCTGTAGACTCAGAATTGAAAACAATATTAGTAACAAGTTCAATACCAGGTGAAGGTAAAAGTTTTATAAGTGCAAACCTTGGAATAGCCTTTTCACAAACAGGTAAAAGAGTATTAATAGTAGATTGTGATATGAGAAAAGGAAGACAACATAGGATGTTTAAATTATCTAATACAAGAGGATTATCAAACCTATTAATAGATGATATAAATAAGGTAAGTCAATACATTAATAAAACAAGTATAAAAAACTTATTTGTAATAACAAGAGGAACATGTCCACCTAATCCAAGTGAATTATTAAATTCAAAAGCAAATAAAGAATTAATAAAATTATTAAGTGAAAAGTTTGATATAGTTATATTTGATGGAGTTCCATGTAATGGTTTACCTGATTCAATAATTATGTCTACATTAGTTGATAGAGTATTAGTTGTTAGTTCAGATTCTGTAACACCTAAATCTGTATTAAATACTACAATTAGTTCTTTAAAAAAGGTCAATGCTCCAATCGCAGGTAGTGTATTAAACAATATAAATGCTAAGGGTGGAACATATGGAAAATACTATAGTTATTATGGGAATGATAGATAATGATTGATATACATTCACATTTATTATATGGTGTAGATGATGGTGCTAAAGTTGTTGAGGAAAGTATATATATAATAAAAAAACTAAAAAGTATAGGTGTTACCGATTTAGTTTTAACACCTCATTATATAGACTCTAGCTCACACAGTAGTCCACACAGTATTAATATAAAAAAATTAAATGTACTAAAAAAAATGCTAAAAGACGAAAATGTAGATATTAACTTGTATTTAGGAAATGAAATATATATAGATAGAGAAATAGATAAACTTCTTGAAGAAAAGTTAATAACTGGAATAAATGGTACAAAGAATTTACTAATAGAACTTCCTATGAGTGGTATATATGAAAATTACTTGGATATATTTTTAGATTTAATTCAAGAAGGATATAAAGTAATATTAGCTCACCCAGAAAGGTATGCATCTTTCCAAGCGGATTTTAGTAAATTATATGAATTAAAAGACATTGGAGTAAGTTTTCAGTGTAATATAGGAAGTATATTAGGGGATTATGGAAAACACGCAAAAAAAATGATGAAGAGAATGCTAAAAGAACATCTAGTACAATTTGTAGCTAGTGATATTCATCATAATAAAAAAGATTATAATTATATAGAAAATTCAAGAAAAATATTTAAAAAATATTTAACAGAACAAGAAATAAATGCAATTTTAGAAGATAATGCTAAAGAATTACTTAAATAGCATTATTTTTTTTCAAAAATGTAGACTTATTTCAAATAAAATGTTATTATAATATATATAATAGGAAGGGTATATTAGAGTATGAATGAGTTTAGTATAAATGTAGATGGGGTAGATAAAATTGCCCATGTAGTCACAAGATTGGAAGTAGATGGTACTGGTATCGAGTATATTTACTATCATGTTGACGGAGAAAAAGATAGTAGTGGAGATAATTATTTATTTTCAGGAAGAGTAGATATAGATGATGATGGTGAAGAAGAGATAATAGAAATAGAAAGTGAAGAAGAGAAGAAAATAGCATTTGAACTTTTCGCAAACACATATAAAAATTTACAGTAGGTATAGGAGGATTTTATGGATTCAAGTTATGAAGAAAATTTAAAAAAATTGGAAGATTTGAGAAATCAAGAGTCAAAAGCAAAGGAATTATTTGAAAAGTTAGATAAAGAAGTTACCAATATAGAACAGAATTATCCAGATATATCTATTGATAAACTAATATCTTCTAATGTGGATGTAAATGAATATTTAGAAAAAAGATCTAAATATAGAGAACTAGAAAAAAATAGAAATATAATAAGACAAGAGTATATATATTTACAAGATGATGTTAGGGATTTTGAGAAAATAGTTAATAAACAATTAGAAGAGAAAAAAATGAAAGTAATTAATGAAATAGAAAATTCAAAAGAGAGAAAGCAAGAAAAGGAAATAAAAAGAGTTGAATCGGAAAGTAAAAAAGAGCAGTTTATAGAAAAGTATAATGCAATAATGAATAAACCTGGATTATTAAAAGCAAAAGAAGTAACTGAGTTAGTTATTATAGCATCTAATATACATTCATATAATTTCTTAACTATAGAAGAGAAAAATGACATTAAGCAAAAAATTGATTCTAGAATTTCAGAAAATAATAAACTAGTTGATACCCCTAACGTAAAAATAAAAGAACCTAAGGTAAAACAAAAGAAAAAATTTACATTAAAATCTAAGAAAAATAGTATAGTTGCTAAAGGTAAAGATGAAACAATAGGAACAATGAAAGATCTTTATAAAAAATCAATTGGTAAGTTAGTAGGGGGTATAAAAGGAATATACAATAAGTTTTGTAATATTATAACTAAAGATATCCAAGAAAAACTAGATGAAGCATTAAATACTATTGATAATTTAAATGAAAAAATAGATCAAATGAAATCTCATATTGAAAGACAAGAAGATTTAAATGAAGCTTTTGATGATGTAAAAAATAATGGTGTACATTATTCTGATCAGGAAATTTTAGATTTTATGTCTGAAGCACAAATAAAAGATATTGATTATAATAATCAAAAAAATTCACAATTAAATCATGAGATGGTTAAGTATTTTCATACAGATATGAATAAGGCAAAAGAAGTAATCCCAGTTTTAAAAGGTGATGTTTTATCTGCAGATTCAGAAGAGGTAAAACGTGCAATTGATATAGATAAGGCAAAATCTATAAAGGCAGAATTAGAACATAAATTAGAAGAACAAAAAATACAAAATGCTATGTATATTAGTAATAGCCAAAATATGAGAATGTAATAAGGAGGGATAAAAATGGAAAATAAGTTTGAGGTAGAATTATCAAATGGTAAAAAGGCAGAGGCTACCTTTATAACAAGATTAAAATCATCAAATAACACTAATGAATATATTTATTATTTTATAACAGATGAAAAAGATAATAATAATGTTTCAATATATTCATCTAAAATAGTTTCCGAAAATAATCAATCTGTGATGAAAGATTTAGAAAATGAAGAGGAAAGACAGGAAGCATATAAAATATTTTCCGAGACATATAAATCACTTAGGGAACAAGATAAATAAGATAAGAGGTGAAAAATCATGGGAATTATTCAGTTAAAGGAAGAACAGTCATCAGCATTGGCGCAATTACATGATTCGTTGGTAGATTCATTGAATAAAAGAAATGAATTAGATAAAGAAATAAAAAAGCAGATAGAAGAATATGATAAAATCGTTTCAGAGTTAAAAGTATTTAATGAAGAATATGATAGGTTAAATGAAAAAATGAAGGATTCTGTAAATTTAACTTCTATTGATGCCCAAAAAGCAAGAGATATTGTTTTTCAAATAAATTATAAAAAAGAACAAAAGCAAAAATTAGAACCTATGGATAAAGACTTATATGAACGATATCTAGCTATAAATGAAGAAATAGATAATATTAAAGAAAGAATTGACAGTATTATTAATAGTAAACAAGAAATCGATGTAAAAGAAGGAATATATATAGAATCGCTAAATTCCAATATAAATATTATAAATACTAATGTAGATGGCATTTATAAACAGATTTCAAATAGAAGTATAATATCTAAAAGTGATATTTCAACTACTCAAATAATAGAACGTACATTTAGAAAAAACGGTATGGATATAGAAGAAGATGATTCTATCCATTCAAAATTAGCAGTTTTATTTAATAATAGAAATGCACAAAGCTATGAAGAATCTGCATTACTTGATAATTTGCAATATTACAAAGATAAAAAAGATGATACTAATATTGAATTAAATAATCAAGATAATAATTTAGAAAGTAGTATTCTTGAGGTAAATACAAATAAAATAGAATCATCTAATTTAATAGAAGATATTAATACTTCAAATAGTAATGATAAAGTAGAATTAACTAATATAACTGGAGATATTAATACTCCAAATAATAATGATAAAATAGAATTACCTAATTTAGATAGAAATATTAATACTCTAAATAATAATGACAATATGGATATTAATTCATCTATGTATAAATTAGATAGCATTCCTAGTGAGGATAATAATCCTTCTTATATAGTAACAATAACTTCAGCAATGAATCCTGTAAAAATAGCTAATTCTACGCAAGCTAAAAAAACTTCAATATTAAATAATTTTAACAAGAGAAGAACAGAAAATACTATTATAAAAACGGATATAAAACAAAAAGAAGTAAATAATGTTATTGATATAAATCAATTTCTTTCAATGAATAAAGCAGCTTAACGCTTCTTTTTCTTTATTTTTAAACGAAAATGACAAAAAGGTATTGTAAAAATAGTAAAAAGGTGGTATTCTATACTTATAAGCATAGTATGCTTATTAAGTCAGAAATACGGAGGTTTAGAACATGACAAAAGCAGGATTAATTGAAGCAATGGCAGCAAAATCTGGTTTAACAAAAGCAGATTCATCTCGTGCTCTAGAAGCATTTATGAATGTAGTTGCCGAAGAATTACAAAAAGGAGAAAAAATTACATTAACTGGATTTGGAACATACTCAGTTAGCAAAAGAGCTGCTAGAGAAGGAAGAAATCCAAAAACTGGTTTACCAGTTAAAATTGCTGCTAGAAATAGCGTATCTTTCAAAGCTGGAAGCAAACTTAAAGAATCAGTTAATAAATAATAGAAAATCATTCATTAAGAATGATTTTTCTTTTTATGTTATAATTAATATGGTGAAGTAAAATGTTCGAAACTGCAATAAAGATATTAAATATTTTATATAATGAAGGTTATGAATCATATATTGTTGGTGGTTATGTACGTGATAAATTATTAAATGTAAAATCAAATGATATAGATATAATAACGAATGCAAAACCATATAAAATAAAAGAAATATTTGGTATTCATGAAAAGGAAAGATATGGTTGTATTAATTTAAAATATGGTGCTTATGCATATGAAATAACAACCTATAGAGAGGAAATTTATTTAAATGACAGTAGAAAACCTATGATAAATTACGTTAATAGTTTAAAAAAGGATTTATTAAGAAGAGATTTTACTATTAATTCTATATGCATTGATAAAGATGGTAATTATATAGATTTACTTAATGGAATAAAAGATATAAATTCTAAAGTGATAAATATTATTGGTAATAGTGATAAAAAGTTAAAAGAGGATCCACTTAGGATATTGAGAGCACTTAGATTTTCAAGTCTATATAATTTTAAATTAAGTGATGAATTAAAAACTTCAATATTAAATAATAAGAAATATTTGATTAATATATCTTATGATAGAATAAAAGCAGAATTAGATATAGTTTTTAAAGCAAATAAGGCAAATAATATTCTATCACTTATGAATGAATTAGAAATATTTGAAATAATAAAAATACAGCCTAAAAATAGGGTTATAGAGTGTAGTGATTATCTTGGAATATGGGCACAACTTGATTATTCTATGGATTATAATTTTTCTAAAATAGAAAAGAGAAAAATTAATAATATAAGAGAAATAGTAAATCAATCTATTATAGATGACTATATATTATATAAGTATGATATAGATGAAATTCTTATATCCGCAAGTATATTAAATATTGATGATGATTATTTGAAAAAGAAATCAAATTTAAAAATACATAGTAAAAAAGATATAGATATAACATATGATGAAATAATCAGAATATTTCCTAATTTAAATATAAATAAAATATATATGGATTTAGAAACTCAAATATTGTATAATAAACTAAATAACGAAAAAGGAAATATAATAGAGTATTTAGAAAATAACTATAAGGAGGAGTAATACTTTGAATAGGAATATATTAGATAGTTTAATAAAAGTTAATAATCATTTAATAATACCAAATTATTTTATTAGAAATTATAAGAATTTTGATTTAAGTTTAGATGAATTTATAATGATTATATATCTTCTTAATTGTAATGAAAGATTGATTTTTAATAATAAAAAAATATCGGATGAATTGAGTATTGATCAAAATGAGGTCTTAGTAACAATAAATAATTTGGTTGAAAAACAATATATATCAATTGAAATGAATAAGGTTAATGGAATAATAGAGGAATATATATCCCTTGATTTATTTTTTGAAAAAATAAATTCTTATATAATAAATAATAATAAAATTGACGTTTCTAGTGATATATATTCAAAATTTGAGGGCGAATTCGGTAGAACTTTGTCACCTGTAGAATATGAAACCATTAGTAAATGGATAGAAAGTAAGATATCTATTAATTTAATAGAAGCAGCATTAAAAGAAGCTATACTTAGTGGGGTAAATAGCATAAGATATATAGATAAGATATTATTTGAGTGGAATAAAAAAGGATATAAGAGTGAAGAAGATATAGTAAAGAAAAATAACAAAGATGAAATAATAGAAGAGATATATGATTATGATTGGTTAAATGAATAAAAGAAAGATATAGGAAAATCCCTATATCTTTTTTGATATTATTGCGTTTCTAATTTACTATCATCATCTGGTTTTGGAGTTGGGGCTTCAGAAACAGTTATTGTTCTAGTTGCAACTTCTGTAGTTCCTGCATATGTAATTGTATATTTTAATGTATATGTTCCTGCTTTAGTAAATGTATATGACTCTTTTTGAGCTTTATTATCAATGTTTAATTGTGCACATGAAACTAATACCTTAGCGTTTTTCGTTACATCTATACCATCACTATATATTGCTGTAAATCCAGGATCTATATAAGGGGTTCCTATAGTTGCTTTATCTTGCTCATTACCACTCATTTTATAAGTTATCAAGCTAGTAGTTATTTCAGGTTCACCTTTAACTTCTATTGAAGCACCAGAACTAGCAGTTATTCTAAGATTGCTATAACATGTCTTTACTATATAAGTAACATTTTTACTTTGTTTAGTAGTTTTAAATGAAGTATTAGTAGTAAATCCTAATGAACTTACTGCACCTGTTTGATTATCTTTCATTAAAACTTCGTACCCGTATTCTCCATCACTTGCTTTTCTAGCTGCTAATTGTTCTTCTAACTTTTTACCATAGAACTTTTTATAATAATTTCTAAAATAATCATCAGTTAAATACTCAGGTTTAGCAGCGGCAGTCCATGTAAGTTCTACTTGTTTATCTACGGTTTTAGCATTTAATCCAGTAGCATTGGGGATACCTCTGTAGGCTGAGTTCCCTTTTTGAAGTATTCTGTAACCTTCATATCAGCTGGTGTATTTGCACTAGGTAATGCAAGTGGATCAGTCTCTTTTTCTACGGTAACTTTAACAATACTATTAGGTACTGTAAATTTTTTGGAACCACTTCTATCAGATATACCAGATATTACTTGTCTAAATAGTTTACCACGAGCAGTATATCCGTCATTTGCAAGATAGTAACCTCTTTCGGCATTTTTATAACCATACCATAATGATACTGCGTATTCAGGAGTATAGCCAGTAACCCACATATCCATGTTTGCAGAAGATGGGTAACCATATTTTCTTCTAGCTTCTGTACTAAAGTTTGATGTACCAGTTTTTGCCGCAAGTTGAACGCCACTAACAGAACCACCTATATTTCCATATCCAGAAACTGCATATAATAATGTATCTGTTATCATATATGCCGTAGAATCGGACATAACCTTTTCTCTTTTTTCTTTTAAACTAACTGTTTTATCAGTATCTATATATTCTATTTTATTAACGGTATAAGCTTTTGTATAATATCCTCCGTTTGCAAACGCTGCATAGGCAGCAGCCATATCTTTTGGATTAGAACCACCAAACGCCCCAAGGGCATGTGCTTCATGCAATCCACCGTAACTATCAATATCAGGATTCATACCAAGTTTAGTAACAAATTCTTTTATTTTTGAATTTTCAACAGATTGGAATACCTTAAGCGCAGGTATATTTCTAGATGCTGCAAGCGCATATTTATAAGTTAATGTTCCTTTATATCCTCCATCTGCGTTTTTGATAGCAACACCGCTTGAATATGTATGAGGTCCATCATATACTTGATTAGCAAGAGAGGCGTTATTATATTCTATTGCTGGACCGTAATCAAATAATGGCTTAGCACAAGAACCAATTTGTCTTGTTATATCTGTTGCATAATTGAACTGTCTTTCACCAGTTTGATTTCTACCCCCACCAACTGCTACTAGTGCACCAGTATTTACATCAACAATAGCAATACCAGCTTGAACTTTATCATCTTTCCATGACCAAGTTTTTCCACTCATTATATCATTTAATAATGTTTGCTTACTTGTATCTAAATTAGTATATATTTTCATACCTGTAGTATAAGGATTAAGACCAGTCTTTTTGTCAATTTCAGCAATAACAACATCTATATAACGTTGATATTCATTAGAACTATTTTCTGGATTTGATTGTCTAAGTAAACTTTTAACAGGAATACTTTTAGCATAATTAGCTTCCTCTTCAGTTATATAACCATGTCTTTTCATAAGATATAAAACAGTATTTCTTCTTTCTTCTGCATATTCAGGATGTCTATAAGGATCGTATGCACCAGGAGCTTGGAATAAACCAGCTATTAAAGATGCCTCACTTAGATTAATATCAGAAACTGATTTTCCGAAATAACTTTGACAAGCCTGTTCAACACCATATGAATTATTTCCAAGAAAAGGAATATTAACATAAAACTCAATAATTTCTTCTTTTGAATAATTCCTTTCAAGTTTAAATATTGATATATATATGTCGGTAAACTTTCTAACTATACCTTCAAAACCAGATGCTTCAACAGATGTATAATTATTTTTTGAAACTTGCATAGTTAAAGTAGAACCACCACCAGCATTACCACGGTGTGTAAGTGAAGCTTTCAAGAAACGTGGTAAATCAAAACCATTATGTTGCATAAATCTTGAATCTTCAGTAGCAATAATAGCGTCAACTAAAACTTCAGGTAAGTCATCATAATTTACATTTTTTCTTTTTTCAACACCTAATTTTGCGTATTGATTGCCATCTTTATCATATAGGATTGATGCTTCAGTACTATATAGGTTTTCAGGATTAAAGTCAGGAGCATTAGATACTACATATATAATAAATATTATAAATGCAATAAGTCCTAGTAAAAGAAGTAACAGAAATATATTAAAAAGAATTTTTAATACTTTTTTCACATTTTTCTTTTTCTGCTTTTTTGATACAGTATTTTTATTAACATTTTTAACCTTGTTTTTACTTCGGTTAGTTGTTTTTTTCTTTTTTTCCATAATTTGTCTCCTCTCATTACGTCTTAGTTAATAGTTTCATTATTAAC
>CAPQQE010000027.1:0-2236 GCA_948687865.1 uncultured Bacilli bacterium | reverse complement strand
TCTTTTTTTCCATAAATATTAGCCACCTTTTTTATTAAATATTATATTTTTCTATTAATTGATCAATTATTTTTATATATTCTAATCTGGGATTATAATTTGTATTTATTAAATATCCATTATTTTTTATATAATCAAGTGGAATTGATTTTCTATCATAATTATTTAAAAATATTTCTAATTTTTCTGTTTCAAGTAAAAATGTTAACCCCAATGAAGAAAATCTAATTATTAAAAACGATATTCCATCATGATTTTTAACTTTAATTAAATGATCAATTTGATGTTTATGTATATTATTTAGAGAGAATGATGTTTTTGATTGTTTCTTTTGCCTCAAAGTCAATATAGTTACCTTTGTATATTCCGTTATAATCAGTAGTAGATGGTATTTCATAATAAGCTTCAGTTATTTTTGTATTGATTCTTTTATTATAATCTACTTTAACTACTTTAATAGGAGTAGGTTTTTTATATATTATTGCTATATCATTTTCAAGATAATATTTGTTAGATATATTAATATCATCTTCTAAATTCATGCCTCTTTTTCCATAATATACATAGTTTTCATTAAATCCACTTTTTTTATTTGGGTAATTCATTTTAATCACCTAGTATAATTATACTATATATTACTAAAATTTAATAGATTTAAATTTAAAAAAGTTGAAATCTATTATCGATTATTAGCTTTGTTTGTCGAATGTAATGAAACTAAAAAATAAATATGATACCTTATAATAAAGGAGAAAACTAATATGAATAATTTATATCTTATATATGTAATAAATAATATGATAGAAGATGTAGAAGATAGTAAATTAGATTTATTGTTAACATTGTTGTAAATATCAGGTAAAAATGGTGTATATTGACAAATATACTATTTTTTGTGATAATTATTTATAAGAGGTGGGCAGGCAATGTCAAAAGAAGTTTTATTAAATCCAGAAATGCTTTATAACTGGAATTTTAAAGTGGATGCTAGAGGATATAGACCTCAAGAGGTCGATAAAGTTTTAGATATGGTAATAAGTGATTATCATGTATATGATAGTATGATTAGGGAGAAAGATAGACAAATAGAATTACTTAATAGTCAATTACTTGATTTAAAACAAAAACTTAGAAATGCAAAAGCAAACATGGATATTGTTAAAAATAGTGAAAGAAAAGTAACTAATGTGGACCTACTTCGTAGAATTTCAGAATTAGAAAAAATAATTTATGGAAGAAATAATATTGATGATAATTAATAATAATTTTTAGGTAAACGCTGCATTTATATGTAGAGGAAAGTCCATGCTCGCACTCTTCTGTGATGAGAGTAGTGATTGTGTATAGGGAAAAAATAACCTATAGTAGTTTTATACTAACGACAATGAAAAGTTCTAAGGATTTTCTATGAACTTAGTAATTATAAAGTGCCACAGTGACGATATTTTTCCAAAAGGAGAAAGTGAAACGTTGGTAAACTCCGCAAGCGAGAAACCCAAAATATGGTAGGGGAACCTTTATGAGGGAATAAGAACTAAATAAAGGATGATTAATCATAGATAAATGTTTACCACCTATTTATATAGGTACAGAACATGGCTTATTAAAATTATTATTTTTTTAATTGTAAGGAGTGAAATGTTTGAAAGAAATAGGAGAAGTTCTAAAGGAATCAAGAGAACAAAATGGTGTTTCAGTAGAAGAGGCAGCATCAGATTTAAATTATAAAACATCACAACTTGAAGCTATTGAATCTGGGAATTTCAAGAATTTTAAAGATATATTTTTATTGAAGTGTATGATATCAGATTATGCTAAGTATCTAGGATTGGATTCAGATAAAATAATCGATGAATTTAATGAATATGTTTTTGAATCAACATCAAAAATACCAATAGATGATATTGAAAAAGCAAGTAAAGCAAAGGAAAAAGAAGATAAGATAGCATCTCCATATACTAAAAAATAAAAAGAAAAGAGCAAATATTATGTTTAATATTACTAATTTTAATTGCCATTTTTGTGGTAGTTACTATATATAATAGTAATAAAGAAAGCGGTTCAAGTGATAATATAAAGATAAGTTATGAGGATTAGGAGTATATGATGAAAAATAAAAAATTACCCAATAGGCTTACAAATATAAGACTAATATTATCAATAATAATAATAGTTATATTATTATTTCCATTTGATATGATTAATGTAAGCTTTAAAAAATTTTTAGTTAATAATA
>CAPQQE010000026.1:12579-15832 GCA_948687865.1 uncultured Bacilli bacterium | reverse complement strand
AACTATGCCAAAAGTAATAAAGAAAAAAGAGAATGAAACAAAAGATGAAAAAATTAAAAGATTAGAACAAGAAAACATGTATTTAAAAGCGGAGATAGAATACTCAAAAAAATTGAGAGCCGTTGTTCAAGCAAGGAAGAATCAACAACAGAAGAAAAAGTAAATGTTGTAAGTGAACTTCGGCTAAAATACCCATTAATGATTCTTCTACAAGTATCTGGTTTAGCTAAATCAGTATATTATTATACTTTATCTAAGAAAGATAAAGATGATAAAAACAAAGAAATAATAGATAAGATAAAAGAGATATTTATTAATAATAAAGAAAGATATGGTTATCGTAGAATAACATTAGAACTTAGAAACCAAGGTTATAATGTTAATCATAAAAAAGTATATAGAATAATGGTTAAGTTAGGATTAAAACCATTAAAAAGAAATAAAAGAAAATATTCGTCATATAAAGGAACAGTTGGTAAGATAGCAGATAATTATATTAATCGAGAATTCTATGCAGATAAACCAAATCAAAAATGGTACACAGATGTAACTGAATTCAATCTTCGAGGAGAAAAAATTTATTTATCGCCAATATTAGATGGTTTTAATGGAGAAGTAATATCTTACAATACTTCTAAATCACCTAATCTAGAACAAATAAATGATATGCTTAACAAAGCATTTGCTGATAGAAATTTAGAAGGTTTGATATTTCATTCAGATCAAGGGTGGCAATATCAACATCAGTCTTATCAACAAAAATTAAAGAATAAAGGAATTAAACAAAGTATGTCTAGAAAAGGAAATAGTATGGATAACGGAATGATGGAAAACTTCTTTGGACTACTTAAAACAGAAATGTTTTATGACCAAGAAGATAAATATAAAACAATAGATGAATTGATTTTAGCAATAGATGACTATATTAATTACTATAATTATGATAGAATTAAAGTAAAATTAAAAGGATTGTCTCCTGTAAATTACAGGTTACAATCCTCTAATTAGAAATTATTTATAAACTGTCCAACTTTTGGGGTTCAGTTCAAAAAGTCTATTTTTTTAATTTTTAGGGGAGAATTCTCATTTTATAGCAAATATAAGTTATGAAAGGAGAAAAAAGATGATAAAAACTTATCTAAAAGATCCAGAAAGAAGAGAAAGACAAGTAATCCCAGGAACATATGATATAGTATTTAAAAGAATCTTTACAAGTCAAAAAGAATATCTAGCAGATATAATAAACTATGTAACAGGTATATCAAGAGAAGATATATTAAATAACTCTGTAATAGTAAATAATGAACATATAGTAGAAAATATAAATCAAAGTAAAAGTACATCAGATTTAATAATAAAAATAAATAGTAATGTAATAAATTTAGAAATGAATAGAAAATATTATAAAGAGTTAAATAAAAGAAATAATGAATATATGTATAAAATAGCGTCATTAAGTTATAAAAATAAAAGTATAATACAAATAAATTTTGATAATTTTAATAAACAAGAAAAGATAATAGAAAAATATGTAATGATGGAAGAAGAAACAAAAAAGAAAGATGAAGAGAGTATAGAAAAATACAAAATTAACCTTGCGTTAATAAATAATAAGTATTATAATAAAGAAAAGTTAAACAGATTTGAAAAAGAAATATTAATGCTAGTACTAAGAAATAAAGAAGAGTTAAAAAAGTTATCAAAAGGAGATAAGGTAATGGAAGAATTAAATAAAGAGATAAATAAGATATCAGATGATGAATATGTATCACTACTATATGATAGAGAAGAATTTAAAAAATGGGAACTTGAACAAATAATGGAGTATGAGATAGAAGAGAGAACAAAGCAAGAAGTTGAAAAAGGGATTGAAAAAGGGATTGAACAAGGAATTGAACAAGGAATTGAACAAGGAATTGAACAAGAAAAAATAAATACTGCTAGAAATATGTTAAAAGATAATATTAAGATAGATACTATTCAAAAATATACAGGATTATCTATAGATGTGATTAATTCTTTAATTTAACTTCTTTCTCCAATAATGGTTGCAAATATTGCAATACATTTTTTTTGTCACAAAGTTAATTGAGGTATTAAAAAAAGCTTCTTTTTTATTTAATACTACCTTTCTAAATTTATTAAGTTTAATATAAAAACTAATACATATAAGTTTCAATGGTTTTATATTTTTAGTTAATTTAATTACTTCACCCGCACCAATATTTAAAAACCCTTTAAAATTACCATTATTAGAACATATATAATTTTTTATAAACTCAATTACTAAATTATTATGATAGTATTCCATAAATCCACAGTTACAAATCAAATATATATTTTTGTTTTTAAAGTTAATATTGTTATTTTCTATAAACTCAATTAATTTGGATGGTATTATATCTAAATATGTAGGAATTGAAAATATTATAGTATCATAAATATCTATATTTTTTATAATATCTTTGAAATCATCTTTATATATATAATTTGTTCTATTATCTATTTTTAGTAAATCACAAAAATATTTTGAATTACTAAAATTTAATTTTGGACTACAATTAATAAATAATACCATTTATTTTACTCCTAACTTCATCTTCATTTTTTAGATAGAATATACTGTAACTATCATAGTTAAAATTTAAACTATTTCTATGTACTAATTCTTTAGATATTTCTTTTTTAATATTTCCATAAAATAAAATCTTTACTTTTAATTTATTATCTGTTCTCATTTTATGATGTATTTCACTGTTTCTAATTTCAAAATATGGATATACAAAAGATATATTTCTTTCTAATATTTTTTTAACTTTATAACTGAAAGATCCGTATATACATTTACTAATTATTATTAATTCATCGGCATCTATTAATAACTTTGATTTGTTAAAACATTTATCTTTGAAAATACATTTTAATGGACTTTTAGTCCAACAACTAAAACAACCAATACAGTAGTTTATATCATCATAATCCATAATATATTCATCTATCTTTAAATCTTTTATATCACTCACTATAATTCTCATAATAAAAAGTATTCTTTTTTAGTAAAAATATGTAAATAAACTTGTTAATATAACAAGATTATAGTAATATAAATGAGAAGGATGGATATAAAAATGTTAAGAAAAGTAGAAGATGTACTAAAAGATATACAAGATAATCATAACTGGTCATTATATGATGAGATATATGATAGAAATAAAAATGGGCTTGATAGAATAGCTTTATTTTATAGAGGTAC
>CAPQQE010000026.1:6079-12569 GCA_948687865.1 uncultured Bacilli bacterium | reverse complement strand
GTACAAATATTACTTATGGAGAAATGTTTAAAAAAATGAGATTATATGCTGAGGCTTTATATGCTAAAGGTATAAGAGCAAATATGGAAATACCAGTATGTATGAATAATACTCCTGAATTTGTATATTTAATAGGCGCTGCTAGTATATTAGGTGTTAAACTTAATATATTTGGTGAAGAATTTGATAAAGATTATATAACAGAAATTATAAATAGTTGTAATAGTAATGTAATCTTTATTAGTGATGATAAATATGAACATATTAAGGATTCAGTAAAAAATTCAAAAGTAAGAGATATTGTTATGACATCTTTAACTGATTCATTAAAAAATGGTAAAGATCCATATGAAAAATTTGATAATAAGTTTTATAAATTTGAAAATAAAGTTGAAGATTATAAATTAAGTAATAAAAATATAGAAAGTACAAAAGAATTTCTATCAAACAGTTTTATGAATAATTCCTTAAAAGTACCATATGTTAAACATAAAGCCTCTTTGGATGAAAAATTTACTACTACATATTCAAGTGGTTCAACAAATTCAGAAAGACCAAAAGGAATTGTTCATAAAAACGGAAGTTATATTACTATGGGTACTTTTCATGATCCAAATGTATCTGGAACCCCATCAATGAAGAATTTAAGAGTACTTGCACAAATACCAACTCATTCAAACACAGAAGTTCAATCTTGTATAACAGATGGATTAATACAAGGTTCTACAATATGTTTAGAGCCTATATATAATAAAGAATTCTTTAAATATAGTTTATTAATAAATAAAACAGAATTTTCTTGTGCAACTAGAAGTTTTTATATACATTTATCAAAAGAATTATTAGAGTTAAGAAATCATGGAATTAATATTAAGTTTCCATTTTTACTCGCAGCAATGTCTGTAGGAGAACCACTAAGCCCTGGAGAAGAAAAACTTATTAATAAGATGCTTAGAAAGTCTGGTGCAAAAGTACCATTTATTTCCGTCGCAGGTGGAGACTGTGAACATGGTGGAATATATTTTATAATGTTTAGAAATGTAATGACTAGACTTAAAAATATACCAAAAGATGAATATGATATTTTAAGAACATATAGTATGGTAGATGTAATTGCTTTAGATGAAAATGATAATGTGTTAGAAAATGGAAAAACAGGTAGGTTATATGCATATTCTCCTACAAATATGGTTGAATATAGGGATAATGAAGAGGCAACTAAAAATGCATTTAAAACAATTAATGGTAAAAAGTATTTAGACTGTAGTGTATATGGGTATATAGGTAAAAATGACTATATACACGTAAAAGGAAGAATGAATGAATTTAGTAATGAACTTCCTGGATTTGAAGTAGCAGATGAAATATTAAAAGATTCAGAAAATATATTATCATGTGAAGTTATACCTACTTATGATGAAAATGATAATGTTATATATGTAGCACATACTGAACTTCAACCAGGTGTTAACGTTACACCAACTTTATTAAAATCAGCAATAAATAGATGTAAGATAAAATATGAAAAAGAAGTATCTGATAAAATTGTATTTAGAATTAGAAGTAATCAGGATTCTTTCCCACTAACAGGTTGTGGAAAAAGAGATAATATAAAACTTAAAGAAGAAGTACTTGATTACTGTATAAGACCAATTATAACTAGAAATAAACCAGAAGGTTACTTAATATCTTATGATGATTATTTTAGTGCAAAAAAATCAAAAACATTAAGTTTACAAAATAAATACTTATAATTACACAAAAACACTATAAATAGTGTTTTTTATGTTATAATCATATTATAGTGGAGGGTAGTAAATGAATATTAGTATTGCATTTTTAAGTGTAAGTTTACTTTATAGTGTATTTATAAATATTTTATATTTTAATAAAGAACATATAAAGACTTATGAAACAAAAATATTTTCAAAAATATTGGTAACTAATCTAATAGGAATTATACTTGAATTTTTATGTATATCTTCAATATATTATCTTGGTAATGAATCATTAATAGTATTAATAATAAATAAGATTTTTTTAATTTATTTTTTAACGTTTGCGAGTCTATTTAATTTATATGTATATGATATAACTCATAAAGAAAAGACAAATAAAGGATTAATATTATTTAACAGAATAACTTACATTATCTCAATATTATTAATACTTATAACTAATATAAATATTTATTATGATAATGTATCAATGTATTCATATGGTCCAAGTACTAAAATTGTATATATTACATCTGCTTTATGGGTTACAGTATGTATTGTTACAATACTTAAAAATATTAAAAGTATTCAATTTAAAAAGTGTATATCAGTAATAGTTTATATTTTAGGTACATTTATTATTTGTCTTATTCAAATGTATAATCCATCTCTAACACTTACAACTTCAATGGAAGCATTTGTAATGTTTGTCATGTATAATACCATAGAGAACCCTGATATGAAATTAATAGAACAACTTAATATTGCTAGAAATCAAGCAGAAAAAGCAAATAGGGCCAAAACAGACTTTTTATCTAGTATGTCTCATGAAATTAGAACACCGCTTAATGCGATTGTTGGATTTAGTAATTGCCTTAATGAAAATTCAAAATTACCTGATGAACTAAAAAGTGATGTTAAAGATATATTAATCGCATCAGATAATTTACTAGAAATAGTAAATGGAGTACTTGATATATCTAAGATAGAAGCAAATAAAATTGAGATAATTAATAAAGAATATGATACTAAAAAAATGTTTGATGAACTAGTAAAACTTACACAAGTTAGAATTTTAGAAAAACCTATAGAGTTTATTATCAAAATAGATGAAACATTGCCTAGGGTACTTTATGGTGATTCCACAAGAGTAAAACAAATAATATTAAACTTACTTACTAATGCTGCAAAATATACAGACAAAGGTGAGATATTATTTAGCGCTCAATCTGTAATAAAAGATGATGTATGTAGAATGATTGTTTCAGTTGAAGACACTGGTAGAGGTATAAAAAAAGAAGATATAGATAAATTATTTACCAAGTTTGAGAGAATTGATGAAGATAGGAACACAACTATTGAAGGAACTGGACTAGGGCTAGCAATTACTAAAAAATTACTTGAACTTATGAATGGGAATATAGTAGTTAGTAGTGAATATTCAAAAGGATCTAAATTTACAGTTACAATAGATCAAAGAATAGTTAAAAATCCAACTATTGATATTTCAAATTCATTAGAAAAAATGGAAATGTTTGATTTATCTAATAATAAAATTTTAGTAGTGGATGATAATAAGTTAAATATTAAAGTAGCTGAAAAACTACTAAGTAAATATAAATTAAATATAGATTCAGTATCTAGTGGATTTGAGTGTATTGATAAGTTAAAAGAAGATAAAGATAACTATGATTTAATTTTAATGGACGATATGATGCCAAAAATGAGTGGTGTTGAAACATTAAATAAAATAAAAGATAGTAATTTATATGATGGACCTATTGTTGTATTAACTGCGAATGCTTTAACAGGTATGAAGGAAAAGTACCTAGATGCGGGATTTAGTGATTACTTAGCAAAGCCAATAGAAAAAGATGAACTAAATAGAATATTAAATGGGTATTTAAATAAAAATGATAGAAAAATAAATAATTATGATATAATTAATAATGAAAGTAATAAAAATAGGTTATTTCTAGAAAAAAATGGTGTAGATGTTTCAAAAGGTTTAGAACTTTTAGGTGATTTAAATACATATAATGATACGATGAATGACTTCTTAGGTGAGATAGATGAAAAATTACCGAAAATAATCTATTATAAAAATAATAATGATATGAATAATTATTCAATACTAGTTCACTCAATAAAAAGTGATTCAAAGTATTTAGGATTTACTAAACTTGCAGATCTTGCATATGAGCATGAAATAAAATCAAAAGAAAATGATATACAGTATGTAAATGATAATTACTTAAAATTAGAAGAAGAGATAAATAGGATAATAAATATAATAAAAGAATATTTAAAATAGTTGGAGGTATTTATGGGTGACAATTTAGTTTTAATGCCAGATATTAAAGAACAAACAATACTAGTAGTAGATGATTCAAATATTACAAGAAATCTAATAGAAAAGGTATATAAAGAACAATATAAGATTCTTATGGCATCTAACGGAAGAGAAGCAATAGATATAGTAGATTCTATGCCAGAAGGAATAATAGTTGCAATTTTACTTGATTTAAATATGCCAGATTTAGATGGATTTGCAGTATTAGATCATTTTAAAGAAAAGGATTTGTTTAATAAAATACCAGTTTCCATAATAACTGGAGATAGTAAAAAAGAAACTATAAATAGGTGTTTAACATATAATATAGTGGATATCTTAATTAAACCATTTAGTAGTTTTGATATTGAAAGAATTGTTTCAAAAATGATAAAGTAGGAGGTAAATAAAAATGAAAAAAACGACAATAACAGGTTTAGAAGAAAAATGGGAAGTATTATTAGTTTATATATTTAGTATATTAGGATTTGTATTTGCATTTATGAATTATGATTATTTATCAGATAATATCAAATTTCACTATAAACAAGCAGGTGCTTTATGGATTATAAATATGGTAATATCAATTTTAAAATTTATATCAAATAATGTTATTGGATTCTTTTATGTTAATTTATTATTAGGAATGCTTTCACTTATAATATTTATATTTATTATAATAACTATTGTAAAAGCATTTAATGATGAAACATATGAAATACCAGTTATAAGCGACTTTGCTAAATCTATTTGGAAATAAAATTATGAAATTAAAAAGGGTAACATTTGTTACCCTTATATTATTATTTACTAGTTAATTTTCTAAATATTCTTGCCTCTCTTGCTGTAGTTTTAAATATTATACCATTTATTGTTACATATTGAAAATTTAAATTTTGTTTTCTGCAACTTCTATTATTAGCATGCGAAACATTTTTGCCAGAATTTGGTTTTTTACTAGTTAATTTTTTTGACATGTTAATTCCTCCCTTTGAAAATCTCTTGCTTAATAACTTTAACATATTATTAGTTTTAAGTCAATTATATTGTAATAATTTAGTATTTTGTGTAAAATAATTATAAGGAGGAATTAATATGAATTATATACCACTTAGAGTAAAAACTAATTATTCCTTACTTACTAGTTTAGTTGATATAGATAAATTAATTTTGAGATGTAAAGAATTAAATATAAATACAATTGCAATCACTGATGATAATATGTTTGGAGTTATGGAATTTTATAAAAACGCAATTAAAAATGATATAAAGCCAATTATAGGACTTGAAATAAAAATAGAGGATAAAGGTATATTATTGTATGCTAAGAATTATGTGGGATACCAAAATCTATGTTATATATCAAGTAATGACGTAAATTTAGATATTTTAAGAGAAAATAATAGTGATTTAATATGCATAATTCCATTTGAATCATTATCTTTATATGATGAATTATATAAAATATATAGTGATATATATATATCATATAAAAATTTAGATGAAAGAAGTAAAATAAAAAATAAGAAATGTGTTTATTCTAATGAAGTTAGATGTGAGAAAAAAGAAGATAAAGAATATTTAAAATATTTATATATGATAAAAGATGGTAGTAAATTGGAAGATAAAAAAAAATATTTATTTGATGAATATAATTACTTACTTTCAAATGAAGAAGTAAAAGATTTAATAAATAAATCAGATTTGATAAACTATAAATTAATAAATGACGATTGTAATTTAAAGATACAAACAAATATGGATTTACTTCCAAAGTATAGTAGTGATCCTAATTTTGATGAATTTAAATATCTAAAAGGTTTATGTCAAAAGGGATTACTAAAAAGATTAAATGGAAAAGTTAGAGTAAAATATGCAGATAGGCTTATGTATGAATTAGATGTAATAAATAAGATGGGATTTTGTAATTATTTTTTAGTTGTTTGGGATTATGTAAAATATTCAAAACAAAATAAAATATTAGTAGGACCAGGTAGAGGTAGTGCAGCTGGATCTTTAGTTAGTTATTCACTTGGAATAACAGATATTGATCCTATAAAATATGATTTATTATTTGAGAGATTTTTAAATCCAGGAAGAGTTACTATGCCAGATATAGATATAGATTTTGATTCAAGTAAAAGATCTGATGTTATTAAATATGTAGAAAATAAATACGGAAATAAAAAAGTCGCGCAAATAATTACATTTTCTACATTAAAAGCAAAACAGGTATTAAGAGATGTTTCTAGAATATTTGATGTAAAACAAGATAAAATAGATAATTTTATTAAATTAATAGATTCTAATTTGGATTTAATGGAAAATAAAAAAAATAGTATTATTTCAAAAGAATTATCAACGGATACACTTTTTTCTAGAATATATGATATTTCTATGCATTTAGAAAATTTAAAAAGACAATCTTCAGTTCATGCGG
>CAPQQE010000026.1:1288-6069 GCA_948687865.1 uncultured Bacilli bacterium | reverse complement strand
TCCAATATATAAAATATCAGATGATGAATATGTTACAGGATATGATATGACCTATTTAGAAGAATTAGGTCTTCTTAAAATGGATTTTTTAGCAATAACTAATTTATCTCTTATAAGTGAATTATTAGATGAAATAAAAAATGTAGATTTTTCTAATATACCCCTTGATGATAAACTAACAATTGATTTATTTAGAAAAGTCGATACTGATGGTATATTTCAATTTGAATCATCTGGAATGAAAAATGTACTTAGAAAATTTAGTATAACATCTTTTGATGATTTAGTTGCCATTATTGCTTTATTTAGACCAGGACCAATGGATAATATAGATTCTTATATTAAAAGAAAAGAAGGAAAAGAAAAGATAACATATATTCATGATGATTTAAAAGAAGTACTTCAAAGTACGTATGGAATTATAATTTATCAAGAACAAATAATGAAAATAGCAAATATAATGGCTGGATATAGTTTAAGTGAAGCAGATATATTAAGGCGTGCGATGGGTAAGAAAAGTCATGAAATAATGCAAAATGAAAGAGAGAAATTTATATCTAGAAGTATAAATAAAGGATATACAAGAGAAGTAAGTATAGATGTATTTAATTTAATATATAAATTTGCTGATTTTGGCTTTAATAAATCACATTCTGTTGGTTATGCAACAGTAGCGTTTAAAATGGCTTATTTAAAAGCGCATTATAGAATATATTTTATGAGTCATTTACTAACTATGGTAATAGGTAGTGATACTAAAACTAAGCAATATATAAATGAATGCAAGAATAATAATATACAGTTATTAATGCCTTGCATTAATGATAGTGATTATATATATAAAGTTGAAAATGAAAAATTAAGATTTCCATTAACAGGTATAAATAGTGTTGGAGAGTTAGCTGCTAAAGAAATAATAAATGAAAGACAAAATGGTAAATTTACTAGTTTCTTTGATTTTATAAAAAGATGTTATTCTAAAACAATAAATAAAAAAGTAATAGAAAATTTAATTAATGCTTGCGCTTTTGATTCATTTTCATATAATCATAAAACTCTTATAAATAATATAGATATAGGTATTAATTATGCAGAACTTGTAAGAGATTTGGATGAATCACTTGTAAATATTCCTGAAATAGAGATATATGAAGAGTATGATGCTTTAGAGCTTATAAAAAAAGAATATGACACATTTGGCTTTTATTTAAGTTATCATCCAGTACAAAATTATAGAAAAAATAATTTAACTACTAAAGATATTGAAAATAATTTTAATAAAATAATTAATTTGTATTTACTTATAGATAATGTTAAAACTATAAAAACTAAAAAAGGTGATAAAATGTCCTTTATAACAGCATCAGATGAATATGGAGAAATAGATATGGTAATGTTTCCAAGGGTCTATGAAAGATTCTATAATTTATCTAGAGGAGAAGTCGTTTTAGTAATTGCAAAAGTAGAAAAAAGAATAAATAAATATCAATTAGTTGTTAATAATATACAAAGGTTCTAAAGGATTTAATCCTTTAGAACTATTATTTTAAAAAAATGCTTTACAAAATTAATTTTATTTTGTATAATCTATATGTAGTTTTGAAAAAACAAGGAAAGAAGATGTATATCTCACCTGATTTGCAAGAAAGCAAATAGGTCAAAGGCCATTTAAAATATAAATATTTTATTGTCTTTGATATTTAGGTGGATACATTGTATTCATTTTTTTATGGAGGTGTTTTGCTATAGCAAAGGAAAAAGATGTGCTTATTAATGAGCAAATAAGAGCTAAAGAAGTTCTTGTAATTGGTCCAAAAGGAGAACAATTAGGACTAAAAAGTAGGGAAGATGCACTAACACTTGCATCTGTCGCAGGTTTTGATTTAGTACTTATGAGTGCAAATGCTGAAAAACCAGTATGCAAACTTATGGATTATAATAAGTATAAGTATGAAAGAGCAAAGAAGATGAAAGAAGCTTCAAAAAAGCAAAGAGAGAATAATACTGAGTTAAAGGAATATAGATTATCAGTAAATATTGATATTCATGATTTTAACACAAGAGTTAAACAAGCAAGTAAGTACTTAGAAAAAGGTCATAGAATTAAAGCTAGTATAAGATTTAGAGGTAGAGAGATGGCTCATACTGAACTTGGTAAAGATGTATTAGTGAGATTTGCTGAGGCATTAAAAGAATATGGTGTTATCGAAAAACAACCAACTATGGAAATGAGAAGTATGTATATGATGATTGCGCCTATAAAGAAGGAAGGAAAGTAATATGGGAAAAATAAAACAAAAAACACATAAAGGAACTAAAAAATCTATTACTATTAGAAATAGTGGTTCCGCTAAATTTAAAAAACCAGGTGCTGGACATTTAACAGGTAAATATTCAGCTTCTAGAAGTAGAAATTTAAGAAAGGCTTCAGGATTATCTAAATCAGATTCAAAAAAATTAAAGAATCTATTAGATAGAATGAAGTAAGAATGGATGGTGAATTAATATGGCAAGAGTAAAAGATGGTAAAGTTACAAAAGCTAAGCATAAAAAAATATTAAAAAAAGCTAAAGGTTATTTTGGTAGTAAGCATAGATTATTTAAAACTGCTAAAGAACAAGTTATGCATTCAGGTAAATATGCATATAGAGATAGAAGAGCAAATAAGAGAAATTTCAGAAAATTATGGATTACTCGTATAAATGCAGCATGTAGATTAAATGATATTAGTTATTCTAAATTCATAAATGGATTAAATAAAGCAAATATCACTATAAATAGAAAAATGCTTTCAGAACTTGCAATTAATGATGAAAAAACATTTGCAGAACTTGTAAAAACTGCTAAAGATGCACTAAATGGCAAAGTAACTACTGTTAAAGAAGAAAAAGTAACGGAAGTTAAAGAAACTAAAAAAGAGGTAAATAAAAGTAAAACTAATGAAGTAAAAGAAGAGACTAAAGATTTATCTAAAATGACAGTAGCAGAACTTAAAGCACTTGCAAAAGAGAAAAATATTGCTGGTTCAAGTACTATGAAAAAGGCAGAATTAATTGAGGCTTTAAAATAAGCTTCTTTTTTCTTATCTTGAATTACAGTTTGTAATATATTATAATAAATAAAGGTGGATATTATGGATAATATATATTTAATATATGGGTTAGAAGATTATTTAATTGATATTGAAATTAAAAAAATAATTAGTAAATTTAATGCACAAACTGAGAATATAGTTAGGTATAATTTAGATGAAACTAATGTATCAGATGTAATAGAAGATGCATGCACTATAAGTATGTTTGAAAGTAACAAATTAATAATATGTGAAAAATGTAATTTTTTAACTGGTGAAAATAAAAAAGATATAGATCATGATATTACATCTCTTATTAAGTATATAAATAATCCATTTGATGATGTATGCATTATATTTATTGTAAGAAATGATAAATTAGATGATAGAAAGAAAATAGTAAAAGAATTAAAAAAATGTTGCAAAGTAATAGAGTGTAAAAAAATAGAGAGTCATAATCTATCTAATTATTTAATTAATTATTTTAAAGAAAATGGCTATGAAATAACTAATAATGATGTAAGATTAATTATAGATAAAGTAAAATATGATTTAGCAAATATAATTAGTGAATGTGATAAATTAATGATTTATAAAATTGATGATAAAAAAATAAGTACAACAGATATAGAAAATATTATTATGAATAATATAGAAGATAATATATTTTCACTTACTAATGCTATTATGGAAAAGAATATAAAAAGAGTAGTAAAAATATATAATGACTTAATTCTTAAAGGAGAAGAACCAATTAAATTAATAATTATGATTGCTAATCAATTTAGATTAATATTACAAGTTAAATTAATGATAAAAAATGGTTATAAAGAAAGAGAAATGCCAGGAATAATTGGTGAACATCCATATAGAATAAAATTAGCAATTAATTCTACATTTTCTATTCCTAAATTAGTAAGTTATATAAAGCAGTTACAAAAATTAGACTATGATATAAAATCAGGAAATATAGATAAAAATTTTGGACTTGAGATGTTTCTAATAAATATGTAAAAAAGAAATTATTTTTCTACTATAAGATTATTAATTTCTTTTTTTATAAGTTCACTATCATATATGGATGTAACTTTTAATTCATATTCTAAGTCTTTATTAAAATTACTATATATTTTTATATTAATATCTTTTTTTATCTTATTTAGATACTTTTTGCCTTTATTATTAAATCCAAGAACTCTAATATATTTGATTTCTTTATTCTTTTTCGCATCTTCTTTAGTAAAACCAATTAATATATTTAAAAGTATTCTTTTTATTTTACTATAAGTATATCTTTTTGATTTTATATTCATAATTAATTCTTCATAGGAATTAGAGTCATATATAACTTTTTTTATTCTATTTTCAATACCTTCTTCAACATCATTATATATACTTAAATTATTTATATCACTTAATATCTTATATTTTAATAATTTAAAATAGTCTTCTATAAAATATTTTTTCTTCTTTAAAATTTTATATGTATCACTAGGTACATATTTTTTAATATTTTTTTTCTTTATATTTTCTCTAATACTACTTGCGCTTGTTATATATTTAGTTAGATTAATATCATTATAATTATTAGTTCTTTTTATCGTTTCAGGTATAATCTCATAATTGTTTTTTAAGATGGCCTTTATATAGGAAACACCTAGTAAGTCATTAGGGTCATTTAGAGGAATTTCAATGGCTTTATTTAGCG
>CAPQQE010000026.1:0-1278 GCA_948687865.1 uncultured Bacilli bacterium | reverse complement strand
TAGTTCTTTTTATAGTAATAGGTATTATATTACTATTTAATTTTCTTAGTGCCTTTACATATGAAATTGCAAGTAAATCATTTGGATTATCTTTAAGATCTATATCAAAATCTTTTAAAGCTTTAGTAAGTGCAGTAGGATAATTAATACCTTTATCCATATATTCTTTAACTTTATTTTGATAGTTATCATCTTCTTGAATTAAAGCAATTTTATTAATATAATTAATATCATTTGATTCACTACCAAATACTAAATAATCTACCTTTAAATAATTTAATATAGAACATGCACCATATGCGAATATATCTGCAGATTGGTTAGTAAAACAAAAGGGAAGTTCAATAACTAAATCAATATTATGATTTAAAGCAATTTTAGTTTTATCCCATTTATTTATTATTGATGCATCACCTCTTTGTGTAAAATTACCACTCATAACTAAAATAATAGTTGAATCTTTAAAAAGTTCTTTTATCTTATTTAAATGATATATATGACCATTATGAAATGGATTATATTCGCAAATAATACCTATACTTTTCATATATACACCTCTTTTTTAGTATTTTAACACTATACTTTACCTAAAGCAAGGTTGATTTTTTTACTGTAATAGTATATAATTTTATTGTATTTTGGAAGTGACTATATATGAATAACAAAGCTTATTACTAATTTATCTAATGAATTAAAAATAGAAGAGGAAATTAAACTAGATAATGAATATATAAAAAATACTGATATAAAGGATATAGGTAAAATAAAAGTAAGTGGAAGTATTTATCCATATGAAGATAATTATATGGTGTCACTAAATATTAAATGTAAATTAATATTAATATGCAGTATATCATTAAAGGATGTAGAATATAATATTGATATTGATATTGACGAAGTAATTGGTGAAAATAGTGAATATATAGAAGAAAATAATAAAATTATTAATAATACTATTGATTTAATTCCAATTATATGGCAAAATATTATATTGGAAGTCCCTTTAAAAGTTATAAGTCCAGACATAAAAAAAGAAAACATTGAAGGTGATGGGTGGAGATTTATAACAGATGAAGGGCGCGTAGAAAAAAGTTTAGATCCAAGATTAAAGAAATTACAAGAATTCTTAGATGAATAAAGGAAGGAGAGAATAAAAATGGCAGTACCATTTAGAAAAGTATCAAAAACTAGAGGTAGAATGAGAAGAACTCATTATAAAGTAGAAGCAAATGGAACAATAAAATGCTCAAATTGTGGTGCAGATATTAGATCACATAG
>CAPQQE010000025.1:15176-17353 GCA_948687865.1 uncultured Bacilli bacterium | reverse complement strand
CTTATGAGTGATGCACCAAGTATAGTTGATGATAAGCAACTTGATGAACTTAAAATAATAATTAATAATTAATATAATTTAGGGGGATATAATGGAAAATAATAAAAAACTTAGTGTTTTAAGAAAACAAATTAATAATTTAGTTTATGAAGAATGTTTAGATAAATATAAAAAAAACAAATTAAATTATCTTATTGAAGAGTACAAAAAAATTGATAACGATCAAACTCCTTTTGTATACATCGCTCTTGCAAAATACTATTTAACATTTAATAATATAAAATTAGCCTTAGAAAATATAAAAATTGCTGAATCTATAAATCCTGATTTACCATCAATTTCATATTTAAAATTTAGAATAAATATTAGACTAAAAGACTATGAAGGTGCCTATAAATATTTAAAACAATATGAAGAAAAAAATAAAAATAACTCTAAATTTATAGATTTATCAATATATTATTATTTACTTAACAAATTGTTAAATAATAAAGGAAATATAAGTTTTAACAATATGGAATATATTAACACAGTTGTTATTAATGATTCAAAATTTAAAGATATTTGGTATGAGTTTAGGAAAAGTATATTCTCAGAAAGATATAGTGAGTCAAAACAATTAATAATAAGATTAAATCAATATTGTAAGTTAAATGGCATATTCTTAAATTTTGATGAAATAGATATGTTAATAAATGAAATGATTTTACGTAAGAATAAAATTAAAAATAAAAAACCTTCACTAGATGAAGAAATAAATTGTATAAAAAATTTAATAGATGAAGATATTCTTGATTTAGCAGAAGAGAAACTTAATAATATTAAACACTTTTATGATTATAAATCGAAAAAAATTCAAATTGAATTACTAAAAAGATATCTTAATGAGAAAAAAGAAATAAATCAATTAAAAGAATCAAATTTATATGAAATATATGAGAAATTTAGAAATGATGGAAAGATTAATGATTTTTATGATGATTATTATATTTCTTATCAATATTTTACTGCTGGATATTATTTAACTGGAATTAATAAATTTAATTTTTATGCTGCACGAAGTTTATTTTATCTTGGAAAAGAAAAAGAAGCAAAACAATTACTGTTAGAATATAATAAAAAAGGATATAGTAAATTAATTAAAAGTTATAAATTATTATTAAAAATAAAATGTTCTAGTAAAGAAAGAAAAAAGTTAAAAAAGGAATATTATATTCTAAAATCAATTATTAATCCCGAGGGTAATTTAGAAAAACAAGTAGAATTTATACCACAAGAGACTTTTTCAAGTTGTGAAGAAGATATTGATATAAATACTATATTAACACAATTTGACAATTATAATAATCAAGATAAATTAAAATACATTAAATACTTATACCAAAAATCATATAAAAATATTGCCGATAAATTATTAAAAAAATATAATAATCAAATTATTTCGGATAAAAAATCAAATCAAAAATTACTTGAATTAAGAAAAAATAGAACATTATATATAAATCAAGCAAAGTATAAATGTAATTAAATATATGAAGGAAAATGAAGATGAATATAATAAAAAAGATAGAGAGTCTAAAAAAATTAAGAAAAATGATGAAAACAGAGGATTATGCTGAAAAAAATAGAATACTTCGAGAAATATTAGATGACTGCAAAAAAGATTCAAAACAGCGTAAAAAACTAAATGAAGAAAGAATTAAAAGAGTTGAAGAATATAACGAAACTTTTTGTAAAACATTAAAAAAAGAATATGAAGAAGACCCATTAAATCAAATAATAGATCGATAATTATATAAATAGGGTAAAATATACAAGAAGAATAAAAGAATATAAACAATAAAGTTATTTATAATAATCAAATAAAGTAAAGTTTTGTCAAAATACTTTATTTTTTTATAATAATATGATATATTAATGATACCTATAAAGGAACAATCAGGTGAACATAAAACCGACTAAATGACTAATAAGGGAATCAGGATTAGTAGATGGTGTTGAATACTTAACTTTAGTTAAGGATCCTAAAGTCTATTATGGGATACCCACCTGCACATACGTGTAGGTTTATAGTCCCTGACCTTTATAGGTATTTTATATTGTGTAGGTGTTAAAATGTTTGATAGATTAGAAAAATTAATTGGAGAAGAAAATTTAAATAAATTACATTCAAAAAC
>CAPQQE010000025.1:14179-15166 GCA_948687865.1 uncultured Bacilli bacterium | reverse complement strand
TTGTGGATACTCTTTAGAAACACTTGTTAGAAATGGAATAGAAAATATAATAATAGTTGATTCAGATATAGTAGATATAACTAATAAAAATAGGCAAATAATCGCACTAGATTCTTGTATTGGAAGGAAAAAAGTAGATGTATTTTATGATAGAATTAAAGATATAAACATAAATTGTAATGTAATAAAGTTAGATGTTTTTTTAAATGAAGAAAACAAAAAAGAATTATTTAAATATGATATAGACTATTTAATTGATACATGTGATACTGTTAGTACGAAAATAATGCTTATAAGAGAATGTATAAATAGAAATATTAAATTTATATCTAGTATGGGTACAGGAAATAAACTTGATCCATATAAACTTAAAATAATGGAATTAAAAGATACATGTTATGATCCACTTGCTAAGGTAATTAGGCGTGAGATAAATAAACTAAATATAACTGATAAAATAATGGTATTATCAAGTTTAGAAGAAGGAATTAAAACAAAGGTTAGAAATCCATTTTCATATAGTGTTATTCCTAATATTGCTGGTATATTAATATCTGACTATATAATTAAAGACATAATAGATGATATAAAAAATAATGTTATAAAAAATTAAAAGTATAAAACTATAATTTTATTCATTAACTTTAATAGGTGAAAATATGAATATAGGTTATAGTTTTTTAATTACAACATTTGCAGGATTATCAACCATGCTTGGATCACTTGTAATATTTTTTTCTAAGAAAAATAAAGAAAAAATAATAGCAGCATCCCTAGCATTTGCAGCGGGAGTTATGCTTTGCGTTTCCATATTTGATTTGATTCCTGAATCAATTTGTATGTTAAATAGTAGATATAATATTTTTATTAGCATACTATTATTTTTAATATTTTTATGTATTGGTGTACTAACTTCTATGTTTATTGACAAATATATGCCTGAAAATAATGAGAATAAAAGTAAATTATTTAGAGTAGGAATAATAT
>CAPQQE010000025.1:12969-14169 GCA_948687865.1 uncultured Bacilli bacterium | reverse complement strand
TTGCGATTATACTTCATAATATACCAGAAGGAATTGCAACATTTATGGCATCAAACATGGATAAAAGTTTAGGAATAAGTTTAGCTATTGCAATTGCAATGCATAATATACCAGAAGGAATAAGTATATCAGTTCCTATATATTATTCAACTAATAAAAAGTCAAAATCACTTTTATATACATTTATATCTGGAATATCAGAGCCCTTAGGGGCATTATTAGCATTTTTATTCTTACAAAATTTTGTAAATGATATATTTATGGGACTATTATTTTCATTTATAGCGGGTATAATGACTCATATATCATTTTATGAATTACTTCCAACATCAAGAAAATATAATGAAAATAAATTATCATCTATATTTTTTATAATAGGCATTGTATTTATGTTTATTAATATATTATTATTTTAATTAATTTTTGTCGAATAAAATTATTCATAAATATATCTAATTATTAGTAATATTCTTTAGGAGGAATATTATGAATAATTATTTTAGTAATGGTCTTACTGATGATGAAGTAATAAAAAGTACTAAAAAATACGGAACAAACAGATTAGTAATAGAAAAACAAAGTAAATTTATCAATTTCTTACTATCATCACTTGCTGATCCTATAATAAAGATACTATTAATAGCACTTGGAATAAAGGTAGTATTTTTATTTAAGGATTTTGATATATTTGAAACAATAGGTATAATAGTTGCTATACTAATCGCAACACTTATATCATCATTATCAGAATATGGTAGTGAAAAAGCATTTAATAAAATGCAAGAAGATGCTAGTAAAATAAAATGTAAAGTAAAAAGAAATGGTAAAATAGTAGAGAAAAATATTGATGAAATAGTTGTAAATGATATAGTATATCTTGAAACTGGGGATAAAGTTCCTGCTGATGGATATTTAATAGAAGGGGATATAACATTAGATGAATCATCACTAACAGGAGAAAGTACTGAAATATATAAATATAAAGTAGATGGAGATATAACGGATAAAAATAAAGTATTTAGAGGAACTGTAGTATATTATGGAAATGCAATAATGAAAGTAGATAAAGTTGGAATAAATACTATGTATGGAGAAATAAGCTTAGAACTAACAGAGAAAAATGAAGATTCTCCTCTAAAAATAAAATTAGCTCATTTAGCAAAAATAATAAGTAAAATAGGATATACTAGTGCAGTAGTG
>CAPQQE010000025.1:11546-12959 GCA_948687865.1 uncultured Bacilli bacterium | reverse complement strand
ATTTGCTGTTTTTATAGTTCAAAATAATTTTGATATAACACTTATAAAAGAAGATATAAATAATATATCATTTTTAATAAATCATATGCTTTATGCACTTACTCTTTGCGTTACAATAATAGTAGTCGCAGTACCTGAAGGATTACCTATGATGATAACATTAGTATTGTCAACTAATATGAAAAAAATGATTAAAGATAATGTACTTGTTAGAAAATTGACAGGTATAGAGACATCTGGATCACTTAATATTTTATTTACTGATAAAACAGGTACACTTACAAAAGGAAAATTAGAAGTTAATTCATTTATACTAGGTAATTTAAAAGAATTTAATGATGAAATACAACTAGAAAAATATAAAAAATATCATGATATTTTTAGAATGAGTATAATATGTAATAATTCTAGTAACTATGATTATGATAAAAAAGAGGTATTTGGAGGTAATATAACAGATAGAGCACTTTTATCATTTATAAATAATAAAAAATATAATATAAGAAAATTAAATAATATTCCATTTGATAGTAAAAATAAATATGCAGTTACAAGAGTAGATAAAGATAATAAAATTAATTTAATAAAAGGTGCGCCAGAAAAAATACTAAATTACTGCAGATATTATTATGATGAAAATGGAAAAAAATTAGAACTTAAAAATAAAATAAAACTTCAAGATAAAATAGATTTAGTAACAGAAAAAGGAATAAGAGCAATATTATTAGCAACTAATAATAATGTGGATATAAATAATTTTAAAAATTCAACTTTAGTAGCTATAATTTTACTTAAAGATGAAATAAGGGAAGAAGCTAAAGAAGGCATTAAACTTACAAAGAGTGCACATATTCAAACAGTTATGATAACGGGAGATAATAAAAAGACTGCTATTAATATAGCAAAAGAATTAAATTTAATAGAAAATAACGAAGACATAGTACTAACTAGTGATGAGTTAAATTCAATGACTGATGATGAGATAAAAAATATATTGCCTAATTTAAGAGTAGTAGCAAGAGCGCTTCCAAAGGATAAAAGTAAATTAGTTAAAATATCACAAAGTATGAATTTAGTAACAGGAATGACAGGTGATGGAGTTAATGATGCACCTGCACTAAAAAAAGCTGATGTAGGATTTGCAATGGGATCAGGAACTGAAGTTGCTAAAGAAGCAAGTGATATAATAGTTCTTGATGATAATTTTCTATCAATATCAAAAGCAGTTTTATATGGTAGAACAATATTTAAAAGTATAAGAAAGTTTTTAATAGTTCAACTAACTATTAATATGTGTGCAGTATCATTATCTGTAATATGTCCATTTATTGGAATTGATACGCCAGTTACAGTAATGCAGATGCTTTGGATAAATATGATTATGGATACACTAGCAGGATTAGCATTTGCATT
>CAPQQE010000025.1:8760-11536 GCA_948687865.1 uncultured Bacilli bacterium | reverse complement strand
TAATATTGCATTTGAGCCACCACTACTATCATATATGAAGGAAAAACCAAAAAAGAAAAATGAATCAATAATTAATAAATATATGATTAATCAAATAATAGTAACTAGTATATATTCTATTATTTTATGTCTATTTTTTCTAAAATCAAATTTTATTAATAGTTTATTTAGAACAAGTGATAATAATGCTTATATAATGAGTGCATTTTTTGGATTATTTATATTTATAGATATATTTAATAGTTTTTCAGCAAGAACATCTAGAATAAATATAATTTCTAATATAAATAAAAATAAAGCATTTATATTTATTATGTTATTTATAACAATAGTGCAAATACTTCTTATATACTTTGGTGGTGATTTGTTTAGAACTAGATCATTAACATTCTTTGAATTTTTAATTATATTTTTACTTTCATTGACAGTTATACCTATAGATTCAATCAGAAAAGTACTATATAGAAAAAAATATGGAGTAGAAGATGTGTGATAATGATATGTTTTATACATATCCTTTTAATATATTAGAATTTTTATATTAACGTTATATTATCATTGACAAATAACTATATTTTATGGTAAAATCTTAATGTTTGTAAAGCCTTCTTGGCTCTACAACCGCACTAATAAGGTTTTAAGCATTAGTCACCTTAAAAGGCGAGTCTTAGAATATATGAAAAAGGAGGTACTTATAGTGAAAGCAATAATTGAAACTGGTGGGAAACAATATACAGTTGAAGAAGGAAGCGAAATTTATGTTGAAAAATTATCTGGTGAAGCTGGAGATAAAGTAACATTTGATAAAGTTTTAATGCTAGATAATAAGGTAGGAACACCATATGTAAGTGGAGCTAAAGTTGTTGGTGAAATTGTTAAACAAGGTAAACAAAGAAAAATAATAGTATTTAAATACAATCCAAAGAAAAATTATCATAAAACACAAGGTCATAGACAACCATATACTAAAGTAGTAATTAAACAAGTTAAATAAAAGGTAATAACATGATAAAAGTAGATATTAGTAATAATAAAATAGTAATTAAAGGACATGCTAATTATGATGAGTATGGGAAAGATATTGTATGCGCATCTGTTAGTTCTATTATAACTACTACAATAAATGCAATATTAGAATTCGATAGTGATTCTATTTATTATGAAGATTTAAAAGATCAAATGACTATAGAAGTTTTAAAAAATAATGAGATTAATGATAAATTAATTAATAATATGATAATGCTTCTAGAAGATTTAGAAAAAGATTATAAAGACTATATAAAAATTATAAGGAGGTAATCTAATATGTTAAAAATGGTTTTAAATATACAAAGATTTGCCCACGTTAAAGCACAAGGTTCAACACATAATGGACGTGATAGTGTTGGTAGAAGATTAGGTGCAAAAGCAGCAGATGGAGAATTTGTTAGTGGTGGATCTATCATTTATCGTCAAAGAGGAACTAAAATTTATCCAGGTAAAAATGTTGGAATGGGTGTAGATCATACTTTATATGCAAAGATCGCTGGTTATGTTAAATTTGAACGTAAGGGAAAAGATAAAAAACAAGTTAGTGTATATGAAACTATATAATATCATCAAAGAAATGGTGATATTTTTTTATTGATATCTATTAATGACTATGATATTATATTCAACTAAAGGGAGGCGTATTTTGTGAGAGAAATTACCGAAGATAAAAATACTGAAAGTGAGATTGAAAAAGGAGATATTAATGTTGGGAATTACTTTACTATTTATACACTAACTTGGAAGGTATAGAGCCTTTACTTTATATTAATAGAAAACATAGATACGGATATAAAAAAGTTACTTTACCTAATGTATTAATAGAAGGCTTAATTTTTAAGAAAATTAGTGATGATTTTGCAGTAGAAATAGGATCAGGATTTAAATTTTTAATTGCTGATTCTAATAAAATTAATATTGGTAGTGGTTTAACAAATGAAGAATTTAGTACATTGCATAAAGAAATTGAAGCATGTCCATTATTAATTGATTTAGATAGTTATAATCCAGAAAAAATAAATAATGATAATGATAAACTAGATTATATAAAAAATTTTGCACGTAATATGCAAGCTTTAAAAGAGGGACGTCGCGCTATAAAAGATACATATAATGAGGAGTGGGAATGTATTTTAAATAAAATTTCTCTTATAGATGCGTTTGATGATATTATTTATAGTTATGATAAAACATATGCATTAAAAAATGATGAATAATTCATCCTTTTTTTATTTTGTAATATATCCTTTTGTTTCTTTTAAAAATATGGTAAAATCTTTAAGAGGTGTAATTATGCGTTATAATGTAGTTAAAAATGCAAATCAAATAATAGATAATAGTTCATATTTAATTAAGAATCCTGAATCTTATAAAGGAAAATGGAATACAGTTTTTGGTAATAACAATAAAATTTGCTTAGAACTTGGTATGGGAAGAGGAAGTTTTATAATAGAAATGGCTAAGAAAAATCCAAATGTTAACTATATTGGATTAGAATTAGATAGTTCTCAAACAGCAACTGCTATTAATAATATTAAAAATCAAAAAATAGATAATTTAAGATTAATATGTGCGGATGCTAAAAATATTATTAATTATTTTGGAAAGGAAATAGATACTATATATTTAACATTTTCAGAACCATGGCCAAAGAAACAAGATGAAAAGAAGAGATTTTCTTCTGAAAATTATTTAAGGTTATATGATAGAATATTTAAGAAAAATAAACACATAATCTAAAAAACTG
>CAPQQE010000025.1:7020-8750 GCA_948687865.1 uncultured Bacilli bacterium | reverse complement strand
TAAAATTTTATTTTCATCTGCTCTTGAAAGTTTAAGTCAATATTGGTATTCCTTTGATCTTATTAGTTTGGATTTACATAATGATGAGAGAAAAATAAATAATATTATGACTGACTTTGAAAAACAATATTTTAAAGAAAAAAGGCCAATATATTATTTAGATGCAAGTTTTAAAAATTAATATAAAAAGGAGGTAGAAATATGTTTGTTGATGAGGTTATAATCGATGTAAAGGCAGGAAATGGTGGTGATGGTTGTACTGCTTTTAGAAGGGAAAAATATATATCTATGGGGGGACCCTTTGGTGGAAATGGTGGGAAAGGCTCTGATATAATATTTAAAGTTGATATGGGTCTTAAAACACTTTTAGATTTAAGATATAACAAACTTATAAAAGGTGAAAAAGGTTCAAATGGTTTAGGAAAAAATATGAACGGTAAAAATGCTTCAGATATTATAATTAAAGTACCACAAGGAACTACAGTAACAGATACAGGTTTAATTTTAGCTGATTTAACTAAGCCTAATGATGAAGTAGTGATTGCTAAAGGTGGAAGAGGTGGAAGAGGTAATACAGCTTTTGCAACTAGCGTTAATCCTGCTCCTAATTTTTCTGAAAATGGTGAACCAGGTGAAATTAGAAAATTAAAAGTTGAACTTAAATTACTTGCAGATGTAGGTTTTGTTGGTATGCCAAGTGTTGGTAAAAGTACTTTGATTAGTAAGATTTCAAGAGCTAAACCTAAAATAGCAGAATATCATTTTACAACTTTATCACCTAATTTAGGTGTTGTAAAAACAATTGATAATAGAGTTTTTGTTGCAGCAGATTTGCCTGGCCTTATAAAAGGTGCATCACTAGGTGAAGGTCTTGGAGATAAGTTTTTAAAACATATAGAAAGAACCAAAGTAATAGCGCATATTATTGATATGAGTGCGTATGAAGGAAGAGATCCTTATGAAGATTATGAAACTATTAGAAAGGAACTAGGAGATTTTGATAAGAAATTACTAGATAAACCAGAAGTAATAATTGCTAATAAAATGGATGCTACAGGTGCTAATGAAAATTTAATAGAATTTAAGAAAAAAGTAAATAAAGAAGTATTTCCTATTAGTGCATTAACTTCAGATGGTATTGATAAAGTTCTTATAAAATTAGCAGATGAACTTGATAAAATAGAAGATAAACCTATATATGAAGATGAGCAATTTGAAAAATTTGTATTATATAAATTTAAAGAGGAAAAACCTTATAATATATATAGAGAAGGTAATTCATTTATAGTAAAAGGTGAGAAAATAGAAAAACTTTTTAGAATGACAAAGTTTACTGATGAAGGAGAGAGAAGATTTGCTAAAAAACTTCGTTCTATGGGGGTTGATGATGAACTTAAGAAATTAGGTATTAAAGAAGGAGATACTGTTAAAATATTAGATTTTGAATTTGAGTTTAAGGAATAGTTAACTATTCTCTTTTCTTTTATAGAATTTTATTTATTTTTATGGTATACTAAATTAAGTGAAAGAGGTGATTTTATGGATTCAAATACGACATTTTTATTTGATATATCAGAAATAGATAATGTTTTAGTTGAACAAACTATAAAAGAAGTCTATGATGCACTAGAAGAAAAAGGATATAATCCGATTAATCAGATAGTAGGTTATTTAATTAGTGGTGATCCTGGTTATATTTCTTCATATAATGATTCAAGAGGAAAAATTTG
>CAPQQE010000025.1:4061-7011 GCA_948687865.1 uncultured Bacilli bacterium | reverse complement strand
GATTTAGGTACTAAAACCCTAGGGATATCACTTAGTGATAATTTAGGTATGATTGCGTCAAAATATGATACCATTAGATTTGATGAAAATGATTTTGAAAAACCATTAAAAGAACTAAAAAGTATAATAGATGAGTTTTCTATTACAAAAATTATACTTGGATTGCCAAAAAATATGGATAATTCTTTAGGTTTTGCATCACAAAGAAGTATAAATTTCAAAAAAATGATAGAAGAAGAATATGATATTGAGGTAATATTACAAGATGAAAGACTATCTAGTGTAGAAGCAAATAAAATTATGATAAAAAATGACACATCTAGAAAAAAAAGAAAAAAGAGTGTTGATTCACTCGCAGCTAATATAATTCTTCAAAGTTATCTAGATAAAAGAAAAGAGGAATAATATGAAAGAACTAACTAAAGAAAGCAAGTTTACTTATATCAATTTAGATAATAAAAAAATAACTTGTGATATATTATGTGATTTAGAGACAAAAAATAAAAATTATATAGTTTATACAGATAATACAAAATGTGATGATGGGAGTATAAAATTATATGCTTCTTCTTATGTTTTAGATGGAAAAGAAAGAGTTCTTGGCAATATTGAAGATGAAAAAGAATGGAAAATGATTGAGGGAATACTATCTTATCTAACAAATGAAAATTAAAAGGAGTAGTTATATATGGAAGATGTTATAAAAGAAATGGAAGTATATGCCGAAGAAAAAGGAATACCTATAATGCAAAAAAGAAGTATGAGTTTCTTATGTAAATTTATTGAAAAAAATAACATAAAAAGCATTCTTGAGATAGGTACAGCAATAGGTTATTCAGCAATTAATATGGCACTTGTTAATGATGATATTAATGTTGTTTCAATAGAAAAAGATCAAGATAGATATATTGAAGCAATAAAAAATATAAAAAAGGCTAAATTAGAAAATAGAATTACATTAGTATTAGGTGATGCCTTAAATATAGATTTTAATTCAAATTTTGATATGCTTTTTATCGATGCTGCTAAAGCACAATATATTAATTTCTTTAATAAATATAAAGATAATATAATAGATTCTGGTTTTATTATAAGTGATAATTTAGATTTTCATGGATATGTGGGAAGCAAGGAAAGAATAGAAAGTAAAAATTTAAGACAACTTGTATCAAAAATACAAAAATATATTGATTTTTTAAAAAACAATGATGAATATAGTACTAAATTTTATAAGATTGGAGACGGACTTGCTATTACATGTAAAAAGGATATAAAAGATGAATAGCGTTATTATTCCATTTCCTAATGGTACTAATTTCAAATTTTTTATGGAAAATAATGTGGACGGATTTATAATTGGTATTAAAGGTTTTAGTGAAAATTTTAATCATTATATTAATAAATCAGATCTTGAAAATATTTGTAAAATGTTAAAAGAAAAAAATAAAAAAGTATATATAATGTTAAATAAAATGTATTTTAACAATGAGATAAATGAATTAGAGAGTTTACTTGATTATATAAGTAAGATTGATATTGATGCAGTTATATTTTCAGATATGGCTATTTTAAACATAGTAAGAGATAAAAAATTAGTTATAAATTTAATATGGGGCTCAAAATTAACTACTAATATAAATACTATTAAATTTTTAGAAAAAAGAGGAGTTAATGGATTTATTCTAAGTTCTGAGATAACAATTGATGAACAAATTGATATAAGTAGTAATTGTAAATCTATATGCGGAATAAAGTTATTTGGATTTAATAATATGGCAACTTCATCAAGGAAACTTATAAGTAATTATTTTAAGTATGCAAATATAGATAAAAAAACAAATAAAAAATATTATATTAAGGAAAAAAATTCTGATGAATATTATCCAATAATTCAAAGCGATAATACAAATTTTTTCTCTAGTAAAATACTTAATGGTATTTTAGAATATCAAAAAATACTAAATAAAAAAATTAATAATATATTTATTATTTTAGATGATTATATGATTCCTGAATCTACTTTCTATAATGTTATAGAAGCATTTACAGCGCTAAAAAATTTTTCTTCTGATAGTGAATTTGCTTATAAATTAAAAGAAGTAGTAGATTCTAACAATTTCAATAATACTTATGATGGATTTTTAAATAAAAAAACAATATTTAAGGTGAAGATAAATGAATAAGATAGAATTACTTGCTCCAGCTGGAGATTTAGAAAAATTAAAATGGGCAATTATGTATGGAGCAGATGCTGTTTATATAGGATATAAAGACTATAGTTTAAGAGCAAATGCAACTAATTTTACTATGGAAGAAATAGAAGAGGGAGTAAAATATGCTCATTTACATAATGCTAAAGTTTATGTAACAGTTAATATTATTTTTCATAATGAAGATACTAAAGGATTATTAGAATATTTAAAAAAGCTAGAAGAAATAAAAGTGGATGCAATAATAGTATCTGACTTGTTTATATTAGATTTATTAAAAGAAAATAATATTAGTTTAGAGGTTCATTTAAGTACTCAAGAATGTACTCTTAATAAAGAGGCTGTTAAATTTTATCAAAAAGAGGGAGTTAAAAGAGTAGTACTAGCAAGAGAAACATCAAAAGAAGATATAAAGAATATTATAGATGAAACTAATATGGATATAGAAGTATTTGTACATGGCGCTATGTGTACTTGTTATAGTGGTAGATGTATGCTTTCAAATTATATGACAAATAGAGATTCAAATAGAGGGGGATGTGCTCAGGTATGTAGATGGACATTTGATTTATATGATGAGTATAAGAAAAAAATATCAAATGATATTGATTTTGCTATATCACCAAAGGATTTGTCATTATTAAAATTTATTCCAGATTTAATTGATATGGGTGTTGTCTCTCTAAAAGTAGAAGGTAGAATGAAATCAATTTATTATATTGCAACTCTAATAAGTGTTT
>CAPQQE010000025.1:0-4051 GCA_948687865.1 uncultured Bacilli bacterium | reverse complement strand
TAGAAGAGTAATAGATAAATATACAAAAAATAAAGAAAATTATGAATATAATAAGAAAGATGAAATAGAGTTATATAGATGTGCAAATAGAGAGACAGTTCCACAATATTTTGATAAGTTTCCAGGAGTGGATGAACAATATTATACTGGAAGAGAAGAAAGTACTAATCAAGATTTTTTAGGAGTAGTAATAGATTATGATGAAAAAAATAAAGAAATAATATTAGAACAAAGGAATTTTTTTAAAAAAGGGGATATTATTAATGTTTTTGGGCCAAATAAAGATTCATTTAATATAGAAGTTACATATATTAAAAATGATGATAACAAGCTAATAGACTCAGCAAGACATCCTAAAGAAATACTTAGAATACCGTCAAACAAGAAAGTATGTAAAAATGATTTATTGCGTGTAAATTTTCTAGATTGACAAAATATACAAAATGTAGTATTATTTTTTCATGCTTTTTTATAAAAAAAGATTATAGAGGTGATTAAATTGACAACAAAACAAGAACACTTTTTAACAAAAGAAGGTTTAGATGAATTAAATAAAGAATTAGATAATTTAACTAAGGTTGTAAGACCTGAGATAGTTAATGCTATAAAAGAAGCAAGAGCTCTTGGCGATTTATCTGAAAATGCAGAGTATCATGCTGCTAAAGAAAGACAAAGTCAAGTAGAAGGTAGAATTAGAGAATTAGAATACTTAATTGAACATGCTACAATAATTGAAGAAGGAGATAATTCTGAAGTTAGAATTGGTTCTACAGTTGAAATAAAATATATTTCAGATGATGAAGTTGAAGAATATAAAATAGTAGGTAGTACTGAGGCTGATCCATTTGAAAATAAAATTTCTAATGAATCCCCAATAGCAAAAGCTATACTTGGTAAAAAAATAGATGATGTAGTATCAGTTGATAGTCCTAATGGGAACTATGAAATTAAAATAATAACAATAAAATAAATTTTATTGTTTTTTTATGAAAACTTTACATTAAAAAGAAATATGTTATTTTATCTATTGATATAAATTTTAATTTATTATATAATAATATAGATTTTCTTAGGAGGAGAAGTTTATGAAAAATGTACATGAAATAGAAATTGTGGTTGAAGGAAAAGATTGGGAAGATGCACTAGATAAATCTTTTGAAAAAAATGTTAAAAATGTTAAAGTAGATGGGTTTAGAAAAGGTAAAGTTCCAAGAAATGTATTTGAAAAGAAATTTAAAAAGGAAAGTTTATATAATGATGCGATTGATTTTGTTCTTCAAAAAGAATATGTAAAACGTATTGAAGATAGTAAATTAGTGCCAATTATTCAGCCTACAGTAGATATAAAAGAAATAGATGAAAATAAATTAGTATTAATATTAAAAATAACTACTAAACCAGATGTAAATATAAAGAAATATACAGGATTAAAAGTAAAAAAAGAAGAAGTAAAAATAACTGATAAGGATATTAATGCTGCTGTTGATAAATTATTATCTGATTATGCAGATATTGTTGTAAAAGAAGGAAAAATTGAAAATGGTGATACAGCTGTTATTGATTTTGAAGGATTTAAAGATGGAGTAGCATTCGAAGGTGGTAAAGGAGAAAATTATTCCCTTGAGATTGGAAGTAATACTTTTATACCAGGGTTTGAAGAACAATTAATTGGTCTAGAAGCAGGAGCAGAAAAAGATATAAATGTTACATTCCCAGAAAATTATCAGTCAGAGGATTTAAAAGGTTGCGATGCAGTATTTAAGATAAAGGTTCATGAAGTTAAAACTAAAGAATTACCTAAAATGGATGAATCATTTTTTAAAGATTTAGGTTATGAAAATGTTGAAACTGAAGAACAACTAAGAGACTTAATAAAAGTAGATTTAGAAGCTAAAAAAGAATATGAAGCTGAAAATAAGTATGTTGATGATTTATTAGAGGCTGCTGGTAAAAATACTAATGTAGAAATACCTGAAGAATTAATAGATGAGGAAGTTCACAGAATGATTCATCAATATGAAGATAATTTAAAAATGCAAGGTATAACTTTAGAAATGTTCTATCAATTTACTAATTCAAGTGAAGAAGATTTGAAAAATCAGATGAAAGAAGAAGCACAAAAAAGAGTTAAATATAGATTTATGCTTGAAGAAATAGTTATTCTTGAGAAAATTGAAGTATCAGACGAAGATGCAAAAAAAGAAGCAGAAGAAATATCAAAAAAATATAATATGACTAGTGAAGAATTATTAAAACAAATAGGTGGACTTGATTCACTAAAATATGAATTAAAAATGCAAAAAGCAATAGAAGTATTAAAGAAATAAGCCTCATTTATGAGGTTTTATATTGCAATATAAAGGAGTAAATAATATGAAAAATGAAGAAAATAAATATTCAGAGTTATTTTTATATTTATCTATTATATTTGTTGTATGCTTACTACTATCAAATATACTAGCATCTAAATTATTAAAGGTTGGTAATTTTTCTGTAACTGCTGGAGTATTAGTATTTCCAATATCCTATATAATTAATGATATTCTTTCTGAAGTATATGGTTATAAGAAAACAAAAAAGATAATTGTTTTTGGATTTATCATGAACTTATTTATGGTTATTATTTTTTCACTTGCTATTATTTTTCCATCACCTAGTTTTTATAATAATGAAAGTGAATTTGCTTTAATACTAGGTAGTACTAAAAGAAATACATTTGCCTCTTTAATAGCGTATTTATTTGGTTCACTTGTTAACTCTAAAGTACTTGTTAATATGAAGAAAAAAGAAGGCAATAAATTTGGTAGAAGAGTAGTAGTATCAACAATATTAGGAGAATTAATAGATTCTACTTTATTTGTATTTATCGTATTTCTATTTAAATTAAATATAACTCAAATGCTAACGATGATTATTATTCAAGTTGTACTAAAAACATTGTATGAAGTTGTATGTTTACCACTAACAACTCTTATAGTAAACAAAATTAAAATTGTAGAAAATATAAATTAATAAAGAATTACCAAATTTTTCTAACTAAATATGTCAATTTTCATTGACAATTTTTTTAAATAATTTATAATAAACATTGTTCGACAAATTACTTGATAAGGAGGCAAAAAATGATAAAGACAAAGTTACCTGTTATCATATTACGTAATTTAGTTTTATTGCCTCATGGTGAAATAAAATTAGAAATATCTAATGAATTAGATAAAGAAATAATAATGAATTCTATTAATAATAATAATAGTTATATACTTTTAGTATCAACAACTTCTCATATTAATGAAGAAATTGAAATTGATGAATTACCAACTGTTGGAATAATAGGTAATATAACAAGTCATTTTGAACTTCCAAATAACCATTTAAGAATAAGTATAGTAGGTATTAATAGGGCAAATGTATATAATTATATAGACGATAATAAATTAGAATCTATAATAGGTCCTATATCTATAAAAGAAGAAGATAATTTAAAAATTGAGGCTAATATTAGATTACTTAAAAAAGAGTTTGCTTTATATATTGCGATGATGCCTAATATTTCATCTAATATTATGATTAAAATAAATGAAGAGACTTCTTTAGATAAATTAACTGATATAATATCAAATATTTTACCTCTTGATTTTAGTAATAAAGAAAAACTTATTTATATGTTTAGTCCAATAAATCGATCAAAATTATTAGTAAAGCTCATAACAAAAGAAAAAAATATAAGTTTAATTGAGAAAAATATAGAAAAAAGTATCAAAGAAAAATTAGATAAAAATCAAAAAGAATTCATATTAAGAGAAAAATTAAAAACTATAAAAGATGAGCTTGGTGAAACAGATGAAAAAGATTTAGAAATTAAGCTATTAAGGGAAAAAATAATTAGTTTAAAAGCTTCAGGTACTATAAAGGACAAATTATTAAAGGAACTAAAAAAATATGAGAATTTAACTTTAGTGTCACCTGAATTATCAATTGTAAAAAACTATATTGATACTGTTTTATCTCTTCCATTTGGTATATACACAGTAGATTCAAAAAACTTAGAAAA
>CAPQQE010000024.1:9668-17518 GCA_948687865.1 uncultured Bacilli bacterium | reverse complement strand
TTATTTTAACACTTCTATCTATTATCATTATTTATTTAATATTTACAGCATTTAAAATAAAGATAGATGTAATAATATCAGGAATAATTATTTTTTTATCATCCAATATAATACTTTTGTTAATAGATTACTTTAGAAAGAAAAAGTTTTATAATAGGCTTTCATCCAATGTAGAACAGTTAGATAAAGCATATTTAGTTTTAGAGACTCTAGAAAAACCGGAATTTTATGAAGGAAAACTTCTATATCAAATTCTTTATGAAATTAATAAGTCAATGCTTGAAAATGTAAATAAAATAGATAAAAATAGGAAAGATTTTAAGGAATATGTAGAAATGTGGATACATGAAGTTAAAATACCACTTGCTTCGCTTATTTTAACAATTAATAATCATAAAAACGAAATAAATCCAAAAATAAAATCACAAATAAAAAGATTAGAGGATTACGTAGATCAAGTATTATATTATGTTAGGTCAGAAAATGCAGAAAAAGACTATTTGATAAAAAAAGTTGATTTGGGTAATACTATCAAAAATATTGGACTCAAAAATATGGATGATTTACTTGAAAATAATATAGAGTTTATAGTAGAAAAAATTGGTGTTTCAGTTATGAGCGATTCAAAATGGTTAGAATTTATCTTAGGGCAAATTATAAATAATTCTATTAAGTATAGAAGAAATATAAAAAATTCATATATAAAAATATTAGTTAAAGAAGAAAAAACAAAAGTAGTACTTATTATAGAAGATAATGGGATTGGTATTAAAGAATCAGATATAAAACAAGTTTTTGATAAATCATTTACAGGGGAAAATGGGCGGGTTAGAAGTAAATCTACTGGTATTGGATTATATATTGCCAAAAATATGTGTGAAAAGTTAGGACATAAAATATCACTCGAATCTACCCTAAATAAATATACTAGAGTTTACATAACATTTGCTAAAAATGATTTTTATGAGATAGTTAAGTAACCTTACAAAACTGTAATATTGTGTAATATTAAACGAACGACAAAAAAATATTTTTAATTTATTATTATATCTGAAAGGAGAAAAATTTATGGAAAATATTTTAAAAGTAGAGAATATCGAGAAATATTATGGTAGTCGTTCATCTTTGACTAAAGCTATTGATAATTTATCAATGACAGTGGAAAAAGGTGAATTTGTTGCAATCATGGGATCTAGTGGAAGTGGTAAAACAACACTTCTAAATGTAATTTCTACTATAGATCGTGTAACAAGTGGACATATTTATGTTGGTGGAATAGATATTACAAAATTAAAAGGTAATGAACTTAATAAGTTTAGAAGGGAAGAACTAGGATTTATTTTTCAAGACTTTAATTTATTAGATACCTTAACTGCTTATGAAAATATTGCTCTTGCTTTGTCAATTCAAAATGTTAGTAGCAAAGAAATTGATATACGAATTAAAAAAGTTGCAGAGGAACTTGGAATAAATTCTGTATTATCAAAATATCCTTATCAAATGAGTGGAGGACAAAAACAAAGAGTAGCAAGTGCTAGAGCAATTATTACAAATCCAAAGTTAGTATTAGCAGATGAACCTACTGGAGCCTTAGATTCTAAATCATCTAAAATGTTACTAGAAAGGTTTGATTACCTAAATAATGAACTAGGTGCAACAATTCTTATGGTAACACATGATGCTTTTACGGCTAGTTATGCTAATAGAGTTATTTTTATCAAAGATGGTAAATTATTTAAAGAAATTCATAAGGGTAATGATACTAGAAAAGAATTTTTTGATAAGATTATTGATGGTTGTAACTCTTTTAGGTGGAGATTTATCGGATGCTCTGTAAACTATCTTTTAAAAATATCAAGAAAAGTATAAAAGATTATACCATCTACTTTTTTACTTTAATTCTTGGTATATCAATATTTTATGTATTTAATGCATTAGATACACAAACAGCAATGATGGATGTATCTTCTTCTACTAAAGAATTAATAAAACTTATGATGAATACTCTCTCGGCAGTTAGTGTATTTGTATCCTTTATATTAGGATTTCTAATAATATATGCTTCAAGATTCCTAATGAAGAGAAGAAATAAAGAATTTGGTATATATTTAACTCTTGGTATTAGTAAGAGAAAGATATCTATGATACTATTCTTTGAAACTTTGTTTATTGGAATCTTATCACTAATTGTAGGTTTAGGACTTGGAACACTTCTTTCACAACTTATGAGTGTTATTGTGGTTAATATGTTTGAAGCAGATTTAACTAAGTTTACATTTGTTTTTTCTAGCTCTGCATGTATAAAGACTATGATTTATTTTGGTGTCATGTACCTATTCGTAATGATATTTAATACTATAAGTATAAGCAAATGTAAATTAATAGATTTACTACATGGAAACAAAAAAAGTGAGAAGTTAAAATTAAAAAATCCTATTGTATGTATAATAATATTTATTATATCTGCTTTAGTTTTGGGCCGAGCCTATTATATTGTAACAGGTGGATTTATGAATATGGGAAGTGCAAAGGAAATTTTAGTTCCAATAATCATGGGTTGTGTAAGTACATTCTTTATTTTCTGGTCTTTATCTGGACTTGTTCTAGAAATTGTAAAATCAATGAAGAATTTATATTATAAGGGATTAAATAGTTTTACATTAAGACAATTTTCAAGCAAAATTAATACAACAGTATTTTCAACTACGATTATCTGTTTAATGCTATTTATAACAATATGTTTATTATCTTCTTGTCTTACAATGAAAAATTCAATGAATGAGGGTATAAAGAAATTTGCACCAGTAGATATTGAACTTACAAACAAACGAAACATGGATGCAACATACTTTTATGATATAAATGTAGATTATGGATATAATGAAAATCAAATAAAAAATTCTCATATTGATGTAGTTGAAAAATTAAAAGTATTTGATTTTGATATTACGAGTCATTTAAAAGAATATATTAAAATTAATATTTATAAAACTCCAGATTTGACAATAAACCATACATTAGGATCAAAGTTAGAAAGTATTAGAACAGAATATCCATTTATAATGTATGATAGTATGGAAAAAATAATAAAAATAAGTGATTATAATAAGGTGGCTAAACTTTATGGATTACAAACTTATTCATTAAATAAAGATGAATATATAGTTTTAGCAGATTTTAAATCAATGGTAAGTGTTCGTAATATTGCATTAAAAAATAAAGAAACAATAAATTTATTTGGATATACATTAAAACCTAAATATGATGAATGTCAGGATGGTTTTATTGAAATGTCTAGTCAAAGTATAAATACAGGAATAATTCTTGTTGCGGATAATATTGTAAATGAAAATTATCTTTATTATGATATGTTAATGGGAAATTACAATACTACAAATAAAAAAGAAATTCAAAATATCGAAGAGAATTTAAATAAAATTGTTAAAAATTCTATAAAAAATAATTATTTACTTCCAGATGCTACTACAAAATTATCAATAAAAGAATCAACTAATAGTTTGACAGTAATGGTAACATTTATTGGTTTATATTTAGGCGTTATTTTCTTAATTAGTAGTGCCGCTATTTTAGGATTAAAGGAGTTATCAGAAAGTAGTGATAATAAAGAAAGATTTAATATGTTAAGGAAAATCGGTACTGATGAAAAGTTAATTAATAAAGCATTATTTAGACAAATTGGGATTTTCTTTATGCTTCCTTTAGTACTTGCTATTATCCACTCAATATTTGGTATAAGATTTGCAATAAAAATCTTAGAGGTATTTGGAACTGATGAATTATTACCATCTATTATTATGACTGCTATATTTATAATATTAATTTATGGAGGATACTTTTTAATTACTTATTATTCAAGTAAAAATATAATAAAAGAAAGTAGATAACATGTTATTAGAAAATAATTACTATGATATTCTAATAAATCTAAAAGGTACTTGGATATCAATTTTAATTCCATATATCATATTAATATCAATTTTTATTATAATAGCAGTTATTAAAAATAATAAGGATTAGTATATGTTACTAATCCTTTAGTTATATAATATTGTAATTTCATAGCTATTAATTTAGTTAAAATATACTTTAATAATCTTATTATATCTATCTAATAATATATTATCAGTAATTCTCTCATTGAATAGTTTTTGTAGTTCAGTATAATACCATTTTAAATTGTTATAATTATCTGCTTCAGTAATCAAAGAATCTTTACCTTTTTTCATATACAAATCATAATCAGAAATTAAGTTTTGCAATTTATCAGCAAGTTCCACAACTAGAATATTTTCATCTACGCTATTTAACTTGGAAATAAATTTCAATTTCCTATCCATATAATTACTAACAGTTTTGTCTTCAGATAATATATTTACTCCATCAGCTACTTCTTTTCCATATTTTTCCAGTAGATAATCATATGTATAATCTGTATCTTCAATAATATCATGAAGATATCCAATTAAAATAGTTGTCTCATCACAAGAAATATTTTTTAACATATTACCAACCATAATACTATGGAAGGATAAATCAATATCTTCCTTTTTTCTTTTCAATCCCTTAAATGCTAAAAATACAAAATGAATGACTTCTTCCTCTTTAGTGTACATACTAACCTCCAATATTATTTGATTGTATATTATAATTTTAACATAATTCAGTTGAAATAAAAAATGAATTTCAAACAACAAAACTCATTTCTTATATTTTCTAATTATAGATGTAATTTTAAGTGCTAACCAAATATTTGGAAAAGTCAATTCTAGAAATAGAATTGATCTTTTATCTTTTACTAAATAATATCATTCCCATATTGAATTCTTAAATACATTTTCACTTCTTCACGTTTAGATTTATTATTGGCTTGATAATTAGATAAAGGGAATCATTTAATATCATCCATTGTTTGACTGGAAAATTCTTTATTTCCTTCTTCAGATGCTTTTCTTGTTAATAACCAGTCATTATTGTATGTTATTTCTAATATTGAATTAACGTATTCTAATCTATGCTTTAAAGTTTCAATTACTCTAACAGTATCATCTGAAGTAATTTGCATTTTATCAAGTTCGTCATTTAAATGATATCTAACTATAATATCATATTGTTCAAGTAATTCTTCTAATTTAGGATTTTTTTCTTCTTCTTTTGGTACAGGCCATGTTGATGGATAATGACCTATATAATCAATTAATTCACAAAGTTGAATAGTAGAAGAAATTGATTCTTTAAATAATAAACTTAATTGTGAATATTTAAGTTCCATATTATGTCTCATGAAATTATATATTTCGTCTTCTGCCATTGCTAGAGAAGTTAATTTTTGATATAATTTTGAATTTTTATAATGGCTTTCAAAATATTCATCTGCATCTTCTTTAGAAATAAATTTTAATTGTCTTAAATCATTTTTTGTTTTTAAATAATCTGGATATAACATCAGTATCTCATCATAGTCCATAATAATGTTTCCATAATTTTTATATTCTTCATATTTTCTTTCAATTTCACTTGTCATTTTTATAAACCTCCCTTATGTTGAATATTATAGAATATTCTTTTTTAAAAAGAAATATTTTGTGCAAATTAAAAGTATACCTTTTGGATACATTAATTTTACATGGAGCGATTGTTTAAGTTGTCTCAAACTTTTTTCAAATCAGGAATAAATATTCATTTGTATAAATATTTACTAATATCTTACCAATAAAATATACCAATACAATAATAAAACTGAATTTTTTTAACAAATATGTTTGAAAGTATTCCAAAAATATTAATTTTATGCTATTATAATACCTACTTCTAAGGAGGAAATTTAATAAAATTTAGGGGGAAAAGCAAAATGAAACAAGGTTTTATTGCATACATTGGATCAGATTTAACTGAAAAAGATATTAAAAAATTATTAGCAGGAGTTGCTTTAGAAAGATCTGAAGAAGAGGATGAAAATATTAAACCACGTATTAGAAAAAGTGGAAATGCAATTTTTGGTCAAGTTATTCAAAGTGATAATGACTTAGAAAATGAATTGCCTTATGTGTATAAAAATGATTTATTATATGTAGCTAGTTATGATTATAGTAATTTAGAGAATGTTTATATAGAATTTGAAAATGACTATGAAGGATTAAATTATGAAAGATATCATGAACTAATACCTTTATTATTGGAAGATTACGATGAAGTTGCTTTTAAGTTATTGGAAAAGAAAGGTTTAGATTACGGATTTGCAAGTTTTGATAAAAAAACAAGGCAATTTACTGTTGCAAAAATTAATGCTTGTGATCTTTTCTATGGATATACTAAACAAAATCATGAAATAATCTTTTCAGATTATGAAGAAATAGTGCAAGAAGTATGTGAATCTGTATATAAATTTCCAAATAGTAGTTTTTATAGGAATGGAGCATTTCATAAATTTGAAAAGAAAAAAGAAGAAATAAAATATGAAAACCCTGAAGTTTTTGATGAAAAACAAAATCAAAGAAGAAATTTATTGTTTAATGATTTTTCAAGTGCAAAAAATCTTTTAGATGGCTTAAATGAAATATTATTTGGTATAACTGATACTACATTAAGAACTAATATTGAAAAAGCATTTAATAAATATTTTGAAGGGTTAGAAGCACAAGAAAAGATTGATGAATTTATTGATAAAAATTTAAGTATTGAATTTCAGAAAAAACTTTTAGAATCAATAAAACAAGAAATTGAAAAAATTAATATTTCACAGCAAGTTCAAAAAGAAATGAGTCTTGTTTATCAAAAAGTAGAAAAAGAGATTAATGAAGGGATTACTAAATCAATAGAAGAGTGCTTGAATCAACGATCTTTTCCCGAGATTAATATCATAAAATTAGCCGATACTGAAATAGGAAGAACTGATGTACAATTTTTTCATGAGAAATTTGAAGAAGTATTATCTCTTGTTCAATTAGATGAGCCTGTAATGTTGATTGGTCCTGCAGGATCAGGGAAAAACCATTCAATTAGTCAAATTGCACAAGCATTAGGATTACATATGTATTATACTAACAATGCTTCTAATGAGTTTAAACTGACAGGCTTTATTGATGCAGGTGGTCATTATAGAGATACAGAATTTTATAAAGCCTTTAAAAATGGTGGAATTTTCTTCTTAGATGAAATTGACAACTCTGATCCATCAGCATTAATAGTAATCAATTCTGCATTAGCAAATGGTTATATGAGTTTCCCACATGAAACAATAGATAGACATCCTAATTTTAGAATGGTTGCCGCTGCTAATACTTGGGGAAATGGTTCTGATCTACAATATGTTGGACGAAATGCTTTAGATGGTGCTTCACTTGATAGATTTGATAATGTATTCTTTGATTATGATAGAAAATTAGAGAGAGGATTATATCCCAGTGATCAAGTTTTAGAATTCATGTGGTCATTTAGGGATGCAGTTGAAAGTACAAAAATTGCACATATCATATCAACACGTGGTATAGGTAAAGTATATAAAAAAGAAATAAATGGTATTCCTATTGAAACAATATTAAGAGTTAATGTAATAAGAAATTTAAGTCAAGATGATTTGAATACTATTTTAGGAAATATGATTTTAGCGTAGGAAATAAACAAATATATTTAGGAAATATGGAAAATATAGATATAAATAATAAATATTATGAAAAAGCAAAATCATTACAATTGGTAAGAAAGTCAAAAAATTCGAGTCCATATGATATTGAAGAAGAATTGCCATTCAAATAGAGGGTTGATATAGTATGTATAAATATTATAATAAGTTGTTTGCGGAGTATGCCTGTCCGGACCTTTTACAGATTACG
>CAPQQE010000024.1:9416-9658 GCA_948687865.1 uncultured Bacilli bacterium | reverse complement strand
TATAAATATTATAATAAAAATGGTTATGACAAATGAATTATAGATTTAATTCTATATATGAATTTGTGGAATATCTAACAACCACCCCTATTAACAAAAATATTTTTAGAAATCCATCTAGTATTTCAGAAGGTTATGATTTTTGTAGAACTAAAAGTTTTGATGAAGCTATTGAACTTATAAAATATGGTTATCAAATGGAACACATATGATTGATGGTAAAACAGCCGATGTTAGCCCTG
>CAPQQE010000024.1:6282-9406 GCA_948687865.1 uncultured Bacilli bacterium | reverse complement strand
AAAGCTTTCTAACAAAAGAAATAAACAATATAATTTTTATGTTGGATATGTTCCCGACGTAAAAGCATATTTAGAAGGTAGTCCATTGTCAATGATAAATAGAAATACTAATTTAAGAAAAAAAATTGATATATATATGAACTCATCATTTGATGGAGAAACACCTAACAAAGCTATTTTTAATAGAGGTGCAATAGTTTTGACTTTAATAGAGGTTTTAGAAAGTTTAGGTTTTAATGTTGATTTTCATTTATTTGAAATGTCAACAAAAAAGAATCAAATGCATTTTAGTGATTTTATTTTTAAAAAAGAAAATGAAAGATTAAATCCACAAAAATTATACTTTCCACTATGTCATCCATCATGGATTAGAAGATTAAATTTTAGATTAATTGAAGAAACACCAGATATTACTAGTTCTTGGGTAAGTAGTTATGGAAAACCGAGTGATTTATCAATAATAAAACAAATAATTGAATTAAAAAATAATGATATAATTATTCCGACTATTAAAGAATTGAATATAACAGGTAACGATATTATTGACGACACAAATAGTTTATTTAATTATATTAATTCATTATCAGAAAAGGATTTTGAATTAAAACCTGTACAAAAAGATTATAAATAAAAATAACTCTAATAGTCATATAATAATTTGACTATTAGGGTTTTATTTTAATGAAAATATTATATATTTTTATCTCTCAAAATTATCACAAAAATTAACGAATGAATTTGGTAAAGGATTTTCTAAAAGAAATTTGGAGTGAATGAGGAAGTTTTATGCCTATTTTCTAATCACGACAACAGTGACGTCGCAATTAAGTTTGTCACATTATTTAGAAATATTAAAAATAGAGGAAGAACCTAAAAGGAATTTTTATATCAAACAAACCATTAACTCTAAATGGAGTGTTAGAGAACTCCAAAGACAAAGAGATTCATTTCTATATGAAAGAATAACTTCGTCCGCTGATAAAGAAAAAGTACTAGAATTAGCAGAAAAGGTCAAATATTAAAAACAAGTAAAGATTTAGTAAAAGCTTCATTTGTTTTGAAAATTTTAGATATAAAAGAAAATACAAATTATCTAGAATCTGATTTAGAAAAAATATTATAGAGTATTTAAAAGAGTTTTTATTGGAACTTGGAAAAGAAAAATCAATAGTTATATATGATTTTAGCTGAATTATGATATAATTATTGTAGGTGGGAATTATGGAAATAATTGATTATTCTAGTAAATATGATGAAAATATTAAGAACTTACTTGTTGAGTTACAAGAACATATTGTAGATATAGACAGAGAAAAATACAATATTTTAACTCCTGATTATAGGGAAAAATATTTTGAAAAAACTATGAACGAAGTAAATAAATATGAAGGAAAAATATTTTTAGCAAAAGAATTAGATTCAATAGTTGGGATTATTATTGGCGTTATTAATAATGAGGATGAAAAAACTTATGATTTTGCTGCTCCAAAAAGAGGACGAGTAATTGAATTAGTAGTATCAAAAAAATGTCGTTCAAATGGTATTGGGGAAAAATTATTAAACAAAATGGAGAATTATTTTAAAGAAATTGGATGCAGGGGTGTTTTACTTGATGTTTTTGCCTATAATGAAAGTGCCAAAAGATTTTATTATAAAAATGGATATTTTAATAGAAATATAGAGATGATCAACAATTAATTTACTTTTTATATTTTAAGGATGAATTGATTCATATTTATGATGAAATGAGATTTGCAAAAAATATAGATTACAATGCTTTTAAGAAACTAAGTGATAGATTAAAATCAATAAGTGATGCAATTTCATCATATGTTGAAAAAAGTGAAAACTGTTTTCAAATCAAATGTTTAGAGAGACAAGTTATAGAACCACAAGATAAATGTGAATTAAAAACTAATGTTATTGGCTTTCATTTAGGTGATTCTGAAGTAATATTTGATGGGAGTATTCCAAGTGCTGGATATCTTCAATTATCACATGAAGATAAAGACTGGGGAACAAGTATACTAGTAAAAAATAATATGCCAAGAGAAGCTTTAGATAATTTTGATAAATGTGGATATCATTACAATGATCCAATGACAACACGATATATTGCACCTGGTGTATATGAAATTCAAAAAAATATTATTGTCGGAATTGGAAAGAGCAAACAAAAAGAATTAGTTAGAGCAATTAAAGAAAAAAGATATTAAAAAAGATGGCTTATCTTAAGTTGTAAGCTATCTTTTTTGATTATTTTGTTTAATGTTTCTTCAATATCTAATTTTTTCTTTATTATTTGAATAACTAATCAACTTCTCTCAAAGCATATAAAAAAGGTTAACCGAAATTAACCTTTATATATTTTAAGTCGATTAGTTTGACTAATTTCCCTATGTGGAGATAACGATACACATATGCGAAAAACTATACTTCCAAGATTGATTAAATCAACTGATAAATGTTACATACTAAATTCCAAAAAAAATGGAATTAGACAGTATTTTCGTAATAACCTATTGATAAAAAATCTTTAATAGCGTATACTATTAATAGTTAATGTCAAGGAGGATTTATCATGGAAATTGAAAGAATTTATTATCTAAATAAATTAATATCAAAAAAAGAAAATAAACTTATAAAAATAGTTACTGGTATTAGAAGATGTGGGAAATCATATTTATTGGATCCGATATATAAAAATTATTTGTTAGATAATGGTGTTAATGAAAATCACATTATTAAACTTGAATTAGATTCTATTGAAAATGAAGAATATACTAATCCTAAAAAACTTTATGAATACATTATGAGTAAAGTAACTGATGATAATATGTATTATATTATTTTGGATGAAATACAAAAAGTAGATAATTTCGAAAGTGTATTAAATAGTTTTTTAAGAAAAAATAATTTAGATGTATATGTAACTGGTAGTAATTCAAAATTTTTATCATCAGATATCATTACAGAATTTAGAGGACGTGGAGATGAAATAAAAGTATACCCTTTAAGTTTTTCTGAATTTATGTCAACTTATGATGGTGATGAAATAAAGGGACTAGATGAATATATAAATTTTGGTGGATTACCATTTGTTGTTACTTTAAAAACAGTAGAA
>CAPQQE010000024.1:6018-6272 GCA_948687865.1 uncultured Bacilli bacterium | reverse complement strand
TTATTTAAAATTTCAAAAAGATAATGTATATATAAATGATGTAATTGAAAGAAATGATATAAGAAATGATGAAGAACTAAAAATATTGATTGAAATAATATCATCAAGTATAGGTTCTTTTACTAATCCAACAAAATTATATAATACGTTTATTAGTAAAGGTAATAAGAATATTACTGATAAAACAATTTCATCATATTTAAAATATTTAGAAGAGGCCTTCTTAATAGAAAAGGCAAAAAGATTTGATGTAA
>CAPQQE010000024.1:2864-6008 GCA_948687865.1 uncultured Bacilli bacterium | reverse complement strand
TATATTGAAACTCCATCCAAATATTATTTTGTAGATATTGGTATTAGGAATAGTTTAATCAACTTTAGACAAATAGAAAAAACACACATTATGGAAAATATTATTTATACTGAATTAAGAAGAAGAAATTTTAATGTTGATATAGGTATTATAGAAAAAAGAAATAATTTAAATAATGGTAAAAAAGATTATAAACAATTAGAAATAGATTTTGTTGTTAATAAGGGAAGCGACAAATATTATATTCAATCTGCTTATAGTATTGAAGGTGATGAAAAGAAAGAACAAGAACTACAATCCCTTTTAAATGTAGGAGATAATTTCAAAAAAATAGTTATTGTATATGATCATTTTATAAAATGGCAAGATGATGATGGAATTATATATATGAGTATCTATGATTTCTTATTGAATGAAAATAGTTTAAAAGAAGCATAGAATGGAAGCTACATCGCATTTTATAAGAAGTGGTTATATCGATAAATAATATGTTTATGATTTATATTATAAATATTTGCAACATGGTGTTGCAAATATAAAAAAGGAGTTACTTATGGAATTATATAGAAGTGCAAGTTTACAATCCCAATTTAGAGGTTATGATTATTTTAATGATAAAAAAGTTGTTTCTTTTAAACATATAGAAGATTCTGTATATAGTGGAAAAGTCAAAGGAAGTGGTACTGTGTATGATGTTACTATTGATATAGAACATCATAAAAAGAATTCACATTGTAATTGTCCACATGCTGAAGGAACAAAAATTGTATGCAAACATATGGTAGCACTATATTTTGCTATATTTCCATTTAAGGCTAAACAATTTATGAATGAAATTGATGAGCATAATAAAAAAGTTGAAGAATATGAAAAAGAATTAGAAGTAAAGATGCGAAAATATATAAAATCAATGCCAAAAAAAGAATTGGAAGAAGCTCTTTTAGAATGTTTATATCAAGTAGATTGGCTTTACGATAATTTTATAAGAGATAAAGTGGGATATTAAAGTCCAACTTTTTAATGAACTAAAAAATCGAACTCAATAAAGTTCGACATTATTTTTAATGCAGCTATAACGATATACGTATGCGAAAAATTATACTTCCAAGATTGATTAAATAAACTGATAATTAGATTATAGCAAAAATTTTGCATAATGATCAATATTTTTTAACATAAACTTGCATTTTAATTAAAATGTGATACAATAAAGTACAATTTGAAAGGGGGAATTTTAAAATGCTTTCAGAAGGTTATTTTAAATTTAATTTATACGGCGATAATTGGGGAGATTTAGCAGAGAAAGGAAAATTTGTTTTCCAAAATCCTAATAGGAAAATTGGTGTTCATACTTCATTGCCATTTTTGGTATTTCACTTTGTTACCAATTACAATTTATCTGATTTAGAATTATTTTTTAGATTAGCAGGTTTTAGTGCTTTTACAGAAGATGAACTTCCAAATTCTATAATAACTCCTGAAGTTATTAATTTAACTAACAGAAAAAATGTTAATACTGGTTGGTTTGGAGGCTTTACCGAAGAAGAAGCAGCAAAAAATTTCATTGAATCCGAATTAGGTGAAGGTATTATTTCAAAATTTAGAGATATAAAAAGAAAACAATTATTGCACAAGAAAATTGAATTATTTGAACAATTTAGAAGTACTGAGCAAGAATTAGAAACTCAATCTGTTTGCAAAATAAATGAAGAACAGTCTAAACTAAAATAAGAAAAACACAATTAAGGCTATAAATTTCTATAATTGTCTTTTTCTTTTTGCATATCTTTATCAAAATTATTAAGATTATCTTGTATAGTTGCAGAACACTTTTTAATTTCTTTGCAGTAATTATCTAATTTGCGAAGTTCCTTGATTTTAGGCTGTATATTGTTTATTTCAGCAAGTATTTCTGGTTTTTTATCTTCTATTTTTGCTCTATGATATCTTTTCCAAAGATTTTCTCTTTTCCCCATAAGATTTTGATATTCCTCATAATTGATTTTAGAAAAGTTATCTAAATCTTCTATAGTTTCAATCTTATTATTTACCATAAATCTAGTTTGTTCGGAAAATGAATCAAGTTTTTTTATCTTATATGCTATGTAAAATACAAAAAAAGATAGAAAAAGGTAAAAGTATATGTTTAGATGAAATTTTTGAAGATGTAAAGTCTTTAGCATTAAATAGAAAGCAACGAAGAAAGGTTTCTAAAAAAGATATGTCTAATCCACAGGAAATAAAGGATAAAATAAATGGACCAGCTTTTGTAGTAATACCAATAGCAATTTATCAATAATAGAAAGAGAGATTAATTATGGCAGTTAAAATAGTTTATTTTGTACATGGTACAACAACAGATAATTTGGAACATAAGTCAACAGGATGGATTCCTGGAGAACTAAGTGAGAAAGGAATACAACAAAGTATTGATTTAAAAAATCAAATTAATATTACCGATATAGATTTAGTTATTTCATCAGATTTAAAAAGAGCAATAGATTCAGCTGATTACATCTTTAAAGATATAAAAGAAATATTACATGATGAGAGAATAAGAGAATGCAATTATGGTGATTTAAATGGATTAGATACTTCACTTGTAAAATATGAAGAACATATTGATATTCAATTTCCAAATGGAGAATCTTTAAAGGATGTTGAAATTAGAGTTAGGGATTTTTGCAACTACCTATTAGAAAATTATGACAGTAAAACTGTTGCTTTGGTTGCTCATAAAGCACCACAACTAGCATTAGAAGTTATAACAAAAAATGTTACTTGGGAAGAAGCAATTGCCAAAGATTGGAGAAAAACAAAATCTTGGCAACCAGGTTGGATTTATGAGATAGGAGAATAAGATATGAGTTATATAATGGATTTAAGAAAACATATAGGGCATGATCCTGTTATTGGGATTGGTGCAACAACAATGGTTTTTAACGATAAAAATGAAATATTATTAAACTTGAGAAGTGATACTGATACTTGGGTAATTCCAGGTGGCTCAATGGAATTATATGAAGATATAAAAGAAACTGCTATTAGAGAACTGAGAGAAGAAGCTGGAATAACCGCAGAAGATTTAGAATTAGTTGATGTATTATCAGGTAAAGATTATTATTTTGAATATCCCCATTTGGA
>CAPQQE010000024.1:0-2854 GCA_948687865.1 uncultured Bacilli bacterium | reverse complement strand
TTATAATATTATTTAAAGTTTTAGACTATAGTGGAGAAATCAAAGTTTCCAATAATGAAAGTAAAGAATTAAAATTTTTTTCCTTAAATAGTTTGCCCAAAATGGAATCAAGAGCACAAGCTATTATTGATAAAATTAAAAATGGCTATATTAAAATATAAAAAGATGATAAAGAGTAATAAATTATCGCTCAATATCATCTTTTTCTATCTCTAATTTTTTATTATTATCTAAATTTTTCTTATCTTGAAGTAACTCAAAATCTTCCTTTTCTAAAACTCCATGCTTATACAATTCTTCAGCAAACTCTAGGTATTTTTCTTTTTCTTTATTTCTATAAATTCTGTCCATAAGAAAATGAACAAGGTTATAAATCAAGTTTTTAAAATGTTGTAAAGATGATTTTAATAAACTATTTTCTTCTTTTAAATCATTGATTTCTTTTTCTAATAGTTCTATTGGGTTTTCAGCTTTTTGTTTAATAATAGGTAAGAAGAATTGATTTACAACTGAATCGTATTCAACAATATCATCCACGAAAATTTTTATATGATTCTCAATTGTTTCTTCCTTAATATTACATTTGCAATCATTACAATAATAGTAGTAATAAACATTTCCATTTTTCTTTTTAGTAGCTTTACCACCCATAATTCTATTACAATGAGGACACTTTAATTTTGTAAAAATAGATAGGTTAAATTTCTAATATAGCTAAGAGAATTCTTTTTCTTTTGTACTTGACATTCTTCCCATAGTTCACGCGATATAATTGGCTCAACAACATCTTTATAATAGATAGGATTCTTTGTTCTCTTACCATGTACAAAATCGCCTTTATAAACTTCATTTTGTAATATAGTAGTTATTGTTGAATCACACCAATTTTCTTTCCCTAGAACCTTTTCTTTATTAAATAAGTTACTAATTTTTTGATAGGACATACCACTATGATAAAGTTCAAATATTCGAACAACAATATCTTTTGTTAATGGATTAGGAACAAGCATTTTATTTTCATGTTTGCCCTGTATGGTAAATGTCTACCACGTACATAATCGCACCAACTAAAAATATGTTTATAAATTACTGTAAAAACATATAAAAATTTGATATAATTTTACTAGTGTTTTAGAGGTGTTGTATGAAAAATTATAAATTGAACTTAAATGATATAAATTCTAATTATTTTCATTTTACTAGACAAAGTAATTTAAAGTCTATTGATGATAAAGGATTATTACCAAAAATCTCCTTTCATGCAATGTCCCTAGAAGATACAAAAAAAGTATTTTTTGTTCAAGGACTTGATAACTTATTAATCTTATTTGATTGTTGGATACATGTTTGTAGTAAATATCCACTTATTCCAGGTATGTTTAATTTAGGAACTAGAATAATGAAATATAAATGGTTTCCTAAATCAATTATAAATGCATATTTTAAATATACAGAATATAATAAATTACATAAATTTGTGGCATATAAGTATTTTGATAGTTTTTTAAAAAATTATGTTTTATTAAATCTAACTATTAAAGAAAAAGTAGATTTTAGTTTTGAAGACATTGATCAAATTAAAGCAAAAAAATATCCGAAAGAATACTTGATAAAAGGAGGATATTCACCAACATATTCAGATTTAGAAACAATAAAAATGGATAAATGGAATTTGCATACATTTTCAAATCATGGAATTGATTCATCAAAGTTAAAATTGTGTTATATAAATAAATCTTGTAAAATGACAGATATATTAGATTTTGCTTTTAATAATGCAAACCTAAATATTAAAGAAGTTTGTCCAGAACTTTGGAAATATTTAAAAAATAGAAAATATATTTAAGTTTATTTATAATGTTTGTAAATTATAAAATCCAAATAGGTAACACACTACTGAGTCCGCATAACCAACTTAGGTTTCGTATGCCAAAGGTGATCCTTTGGAATTCTTAAAAAGCAATGTAAAAATTGTTTTTTTAAATTTTTAAAATACGTTGGTGCTATTATGGGCATGGTGGCTGTCCTTGTTTAAGCGCACCTGCTAAACCTATTTTAGTTCTCTCACTTGTTCTTTCTATTTCATTTTGACTAACACTCATTAAAAGTCTTGAAATCATTTTACCATTAGCATTAGTAGTATTTATTTCATCATTAGCACAATCTAAATAAGCATCATTTTCTTCTAAAAATGTCATTAACTTTTCCCAGTCAAAGATACTTCTAGTTATTCTATCTAGTTTTAAGGCAACTATGGTGTTTATTTTCTTAACTTTAATATCTTTTTAAGTCTTTCAAATTCTGGTCTTAAATTGCCTGTTTTGGCACTTATACCAGCATCTTCGTAATAATCTACTATCTCATAACCTTTAAACTTACAAAATTGTTCTAATCGTTCCTTTTGTTCTGGTAAACTAAAACCCTCACGTGCTTGATCTCCTGTACTAACTCTTACGTATATCGCAACTCTTACACTCATACTTTTTTACTCCTTTTATAAAAAAGGCAAAGAAATACATACTTAGGTTATACATACTACTTTGCCTTTAAAATTTTATTTATAAAATTACATTTTATTATATATTAATTTTTAAAATTTGCAACTAGTTATATTTAAATTTTTAATTAATTCATTTTCATTAAAACTTCTATCAGTATTTAAATTATAAAAATTATTACCTTTTATTTCAGAAGTAGGATACTCATTAATTTCTATTTTCCTATCATTATAAGTAACAATATACTTTATAGGAATAATAGTTTGAATGTTAGTAGGTTCTAAAACCTTAATTTCCCCGTTTGTAACACTTAAACTAATTGGAGTAGTGGAATTAATAGTCTTTAATACTTTTTC